>JABMQR010000061.1 GCA_013202335.1 Bacteroidota bacterium | reverse complement strand
CCCCCACACTTGGGATTTCTGTAAATTCTATAATAGGAATTCTGCCTTCTGATTTATAACCAACATCGACAAATATAAATTCATTGTTAACCTGAACTACATGTCCGGAAACAACCTGCCCTTCCTCAATTTCATCAAGAGATTTAAAGTATTCTTCCTGTAATAGGTTCTGCATTTCGTTTGTTTTGTCGACTTCACTTTTTTCGACACTATTCTCTGTTGCCACTATGATTCTCCTGATACTTTTGATTGCTATAAGCCTAAAATGTTCTGTACTACTTTGTCACAAACTTCATCTATGGTCAAGTATGATGTATCTATATATACAGCATCATTTGCACGTTTTAAAGCTCCAAATTTCTTATTGCGATCATTATAATCACGCTTTGTAATTTCTTCTTTTAAATCCTGAAGAGATAAGTCAGATTCATTTTGTATAAAACGTCTTTCAGCTCTTATCTCCACTGATGCATCAAAATAAAATTTTAGATCTGCATGAGGAAATACTACGGTTGTTATGTCCCTTCCCTCCATAACAATATCCAGCGATTTTGCAGCAAATCTTAAGGCTTCATTAACAATATTTCGTACATCAACTATTGAAGAAAATAATGAAGATGCCATATCAATCTCTTTATTATGCAAAAGATGTTCGATCGTTTTTCCATCAAGTATAAGTTTACCACCCTCTTCAATTGAGAAGTTGCAGCTGCGTGCTGTTTTGATAATTTCAACTTCGTCTTTTGGGTTTCCTTCATTTGAAAGATGCTTATAAGCCACTGCACGGTAGAAATTGCCTGAATTTATATAAAAAAGATTACATCTTTTTGCTATATTTTTTGCAATAGTACTTTTCCCTACACCGGCAGGACCATCAATTGCTACGATCATTTTTAACTACCTTGCTTAAAAGTTGAGACATCTCTTTCTTCTTAATAAATCTGAAGTAACCAGTTTGAAGTGCTGCAAGCTCAATTGGGCCAATTCGAATTCTTGTTAATGAAAGTATTTTATATCCAAGGTGATCCATAATTTTTCTGATCTCCCGGTTTTTACCTTCCAGTAAGACCATGGATGCTGTTCTGCTGTTTATGATCTTATAACGTTCTATTTTATAAAGAGTTTTTTGTATACGGATACCTTTTGTCGCAGTCAGAAGATCTTTCTTATCCAGTTTTTCCTTTGTTCTTACAATATACTCTTTTTCCACCCCAAAAGATGGATGAGCAACATTATTTGCGAAATCACCATCATTTGTATAAAATATCAATCCTGTTGAATCTTTATCAAGGCGTCCTACATGGAAAAGTGATTTTTGTTCAGGAATTGCAATTAAATCTCTGGCAAATAATTCCTCATGAGGATCAGCATTGGTACAAACATATCCTTTAGGCTTATTTAAAGCCACATAAATATGATCCATAGGTTCAATGTATTGATTATTACAATATACTGCATCATTTTCATTTACTTTTTCAGCAGGATTGAGAACTATTTTATTATTTATAGTAACTAACCCATTTCGGATAAAGTCTTCTGCTTTACGTCTGGAGCAAACTCCACATTTTGCTAAATAGCTTTGAAGTCTTATGGGATATATAGAAGCATTTTTATTCTTGTTCATCGAATCTCTCTTTATCTAAATCATCAAGTTTTGGTAGTGAAGAAATACTTTTCAGATTAAAATCCTGCAAAAATTTCTTAGTAGTACCATAGAGGAAGGGTCTCCCTAAAACATCTTTTCTACCAAGCACATGAATAAACTCACGTTCAAGAAGAAGTCTAATGACGTTGTCAGAGGAAAGTCCTCTTATATTTTCAACCTCTTTTCTGGTAATTGGCTGTGAATATGCAATTATAGAAATTGTCTCTAAAGCTGATTTAGACAATCTCCTATCAATTTTTCTCCCATAATGTTTTTTTAAATCAGGCCATAATTCTTCTTTTGGCATAAAATGATAACCGCCGGCAAACTCACTTATTTCTATTCCATGATTACCGTCAGTATAATGAGTTCGCAATTCAGCAAGGGCCTGAATCACAATATCACTATTAAATTCAGAAATTTTACATAACGCGGCAAAATCTATAGGTTCATTTTCCAAGTAAAGAATTGATTCAATATAACGAGCTTGAATACTTAAAGGTACATGCATACTCATAACTCAGCCCCTTCCTCATAATTCCCTAAATTATCGTAAAGCGTATTTACATCATCTCTCTTTGCAATGCGTATATCACCAAAAATTGTATTTTGATATATTTTTATCATATGAATTTTTACAGCTTCTAAAACAGCTAAAAAAGCACAAATAATATCCATTGGAGAATTATGCCTAACAACAAGATCTGCAAATGAAATTTCAATAGACTTTTCGAACAATTCATGCATCAAGGTTATTTTTTCATTAACCGAAACTTCTTCATAAATATTAATTACTTTCTCAGGTGCAATATTTGATAGAATGCCTGAAAAAGTTTTAAGCAGATCCCAGGCATCTATTTCTTCCCACAAATTAGTATCGTCAAAAGGAAGTAAATTTTGAGCTTTTTTTCTGGAAAAAACATAATCAAGCTCACTCTCTTTTTCTGCTATCAATTCCGCATATTTCTTATACTTTTGGTATTCTATCAAGCGTTCTACAAGATCCCTGCGAGGATCATCAAACTCTTCATCAAAATCCACTTCTACAGGAAGCAGCATTTTTGACTTTATATAAATCAATGTTGCTGCCATAGCATAGAAATCAGTTAAATCATTTAAATCAATTTTCGTATTATACTGCAAATACACTAAATATTGTTCGGTTATTTCTGAGATAGGTATATCATAAATATTGACTTCAGATTTTTGTATTAAAAACAGGAGAAGATCCAGAGGTCCCTCAAATTTCTGTAATTTAAAATTATTTTTTTCTATTTGCTGCTGTTCATTCATTTCCAAGATAGTATATTAATTTATTCAATATAAGTAAATGGAATAAAATTTTGTAAAAATTTTATTCTTCTAAGTTTTTTATTTAAAAAACTTCATAGTACAAAATTGATGCAGTTGCTTTAATTATCAGTTTTTTCTGGATGGTCATCAGGAAACATTATAGTTCGAAGCGTTTTATCAATATCTGTAGCTATTTCTGGTTGAGATTCAAGAAATTGCTTAGCATTTTCTTTGCCCTGGCCAATTTTATTATCACCATGAGTATACCAGCTTCCACTTTTTGAGATTAAGTCGTATTTTACAGCAGCATCTAACAGGCTTCCAGAATAACTAATCCCTTTTCCAAACATTAAATCGATTTCAACCTTTTTAAATGGAGAAGCAACTTTATTCTTAACTATTTTAACACGTACTCTGTTACCGATAGCTTCATCAGCATTTTTTGATATAGTTTCAATTCTTCTCACTTCCATACGTATAGAAGAATAAAACTTTAATGCATTTCCACCTGTTGTAGTCTCAGGGTTACCAAACATAACTCCAATTTTCATTCTGATTTGGTTAATGAAAATTAGACACGTATTAGATTTTGAGAGAATTGCAGTAAGCTTTCTTAGCGCCTGACTCATAAGTCTCGCTTGAAGGCCCATGTGTGAATCACCCATTTCCCCATCTATTTCATCCTGGGGAGTCAGAGCAGCCACTGAATCAATAACGATTACATCTACTGCGCCTGAACGTACCAGTGATTCTGTAATCTCTAAAGCTTGTTCACCGGTATCCGGTTGAGATATCCATAATTCATCAATATTAACACCTAGATTTCTTGCATATGTTGGATCTAGAGCATGTTCAGCATCTATAAAAGCAGCTATTCCACCCTGTTTCTGAGATTCAGCTAATGCATGTAAAGCCATAGTAGTTTTTCCAGAAGATTCAGGACCATAGATCTCTACTATTCTTCCTTTTGGATATCCACCAATTCCTAAAGCTTCGTCAAGCAGGATAGATCCAGAAGGTATTGAATCAATACTCAGATCAACTTTATCGTTTCCAAGCTTCATAAGTGACCCTTTTCCAAATTGTTTCTCTATTTGTAGACGAGCAGCTTCGATAGCCTGATTTTTCCCACTTAAATCTTCATGTTTAATAAATGAAGAATTATTTTTCTTTGCCATATTTCCTCCAACAGTGATCTATTAATTTTAGATACTTTATACTACTATAACAGATTTATTTAATAAAAATATTCAAAAAATCCATCAAATTAATTTTTTTTTTAGAATCATAAAGAATAGTTACCGGTCCAGTATTTACTATCTCAATATTCATCATTTCACCAAATATCCCTTTTTCTGTATGAACAAATTTTGAAAAAGCCTCTATACTTTTATTGTAAAAAATTTCAGCTGTTTGGGGATTCTCTGCATTATTGAAAGAGGGTCTGTTTCCTTTATTGACATTTGCACATAAAGTAAATTGGCTTATCACAAGAACCTCACCCGCTATATCCAGGATAGAAAGATTCATTTTATTAGCATCATCCTGAAATATTCTGGCATGAACAATTTTTTGAACAAGATAGTCAAGATCTTTCTCTGTATCAGCCTTCTCTACTCCAAGAAAAATTAACAAACCTTTGGAAATTTTTCCGACAGTTTTATTATTAACAGTAACTAAGGACTTGGTTACTCTTTGTACTACTGCCCGCATGCTACCCCACATTTATAATGTGATTTTTTGTAAAATATCTCATCACATTTTTAAAATCTATAATTTTCATCTACGAATAAGTGTTTTAACAAATTCAGAAGGATTCTTTGAAGAGAAAAAGGAACTTCCCGTAACTACAACATCAATTCCTGACTCTTTTAACGCAGAGATTGTTTCAATATTAACTCCACCATCAACAGAAATTTTACAGTTGGGATTTTTTCTGTCACACATGCTCCGTAATTTTGCAACTTTATCAATACAAAATGGAATCAATGATTGACCACCAAATCCAGGATTAACTGTCATTACTAAAACCTGATCTAATTCAGGTAGAATATCTTCAAGAACTTCAACTGGTGTTGATGGTACTAAAGAGACCCCTGCTTTTATTCCAGCCAATTTTATTTCCTGAATTACTCTATGGAGATGTACAGTAGCTTCATAGTGAACAGTAATGTAATCGGATCCTGCCTCGGCAAATTCTTTAATAAAATTTTCAGGGTTATTTATCATTAAGTGTGTATCAAAAATTAATGACGTACTACTTCGTAAGTCATGTACAAATTTTGGTCCAAAAGTAATATTAGGAACAAAATTACCATCCATAATATCGAGATGGATCCATTCTGCTCCTGAATTTTCTATTGCTGCTATTGCTTCACGAATTCTCGAGAAATCCGCGGATAAAATTGAAGGTGCTACAATTAATCTCTTATTTTTCATGCTTTTATTATAAACAGAAAACTAAGCTATTATCAATCGGTTGAATGATTCTTGCTTTTAGGTTATTTTATTATAGTATATAGATTGAAAACAGCATTTTTGATGATAGTATCTTCTTTTTTTGTTACCATCTTAAGTACGTTTTAAAGTTAAGATTACTCATTAAAACAACAGCAAAAAGTCTTTTTTGTCTGTTGTTTTAAATGGTTATTTGGGATGTGATGAGATACAACTCATTATAATATATAGAGTTACTAAGCGCAGAATTTAATTAGTTCTGAGTTTATGTTTGATTATAGTTTCACTGAATATATGACAATTCGGTAGTGGAGATGAGGAAATGATCGAGAAAATGACAGAGATGCTTAATGAAGAAAAATGGACAAGGGCAACAATAAATAGCTATTCCGTGAGTAATTTTGAAGACTTAGACGATCTTTTAAATTCTGATTTAAACAAAAACGATTGGATAAAAATTAAAGAAAATTGTGATGAACACTTAGGCCATACAAAAAATAGTATTATTGCACTATATATTTCCGGTATTATCTCTTTAGAAAAACATTTAATAGATGATTCAAACATAATCCAACTTATTAATCTTTTTTATGATAATAGAAAGTGGCAACTTGTTGAGTTTCTTTGTTTAAGACTTCTTAAATATGGGGAAAACGGACTTGCATTGCGATCACTATCGGAATGTTTTGATAATTTAGGAAAAGAAGAAGAAAAATTTGCGGTTTGGGAAAGATTAATTAAAGTAGACTATGAAGAAATTGATCTAATTAAACAGATTGCTGATCGATATGAAGAGCAGAATGATTTAGAAAAAGCAGTATTTTATTTCAAAAAAGCGCTTCATCGCTATATTAATACTAAAAACTTTACTCAGATTAAAGATATTTGGCAAAAATTACTGATTTATAACCCTGAAGATTTTGACAATCAAATTAATATTATACTACGAGTTGCAAAATTACTTAATAAAGATAGAGCTTCTCAAATGCTTGAAGGTATGTATGATATATATTTTACTAATAATAATTGGGATAAATCGATATATATCTTAAAAGAAATACTACTGTATCAGCCAAATAATGCAGATGCCAGAGAACGTCTCATAACCTGTTATCGATCTAAATATGCAGATCATAGTAAAATTGAAGACTATATCGAAAAAACGAACCTGACTCAATCTTATCGAGACATCAATGCAGCTATTGCTGATTTTGAAAAACACATTTCCTTTGATCAGGGCACTTTTGTACATCATAAAACCTGGGGAATAGGAAGAATTCAGCAAATACTTGAAGATTCATTAGTTATAGATTTTATTAAGAAACGGAATCATCCAATGTCCTTGAAGATGGCTGTTAATGCACTAAATGTTCTATTAAAAAATCATATTTGGGTTATTAAAAGTATTTTTCCAAAAGAAAAATTGAAAGATAAAATCAAACAGGATGTACTTTGGACATTGCGTACAATAATTGCAAGTTTTAATAATTCAGCAAGCCTTAAACAGATAAAAGCAGAAATAGTACCATCAATCCTTACAGCCAATGAGTGGCTTTCCTGGAATACAGCAGCAAAAAAATTGCTTAAAACTGATCCCTATTTTGGTGTTAATCCTGATAAACCTGATGAATACTCAGTAAGAGAAACTCCTGTTTCTTACGAAGAGAAAACATTAAATATGTTTAAAGCCGAAAAAGATTTTTTTCAAAAAGTAAAAATTCTACGTGAGTTTCTTGATAACAGTGACCCTGAATCAGATTATTTTGCTGAAATATTTTCATATTTCATTAGCATTTTAAAAAGTTTTGCAAATGTTACTGATACGGTAGTTACCAGCTATTTGATTGTAAAGAGATTGGTTAAATCCTACCCTTTTCTGAATCAAAATATTGATGTGAATTTTGCTGAATTACTGGACTCAATTCAAAACATTGATCAAACATTTGCTCATCTTCCAGATGCTGAATTAAAAAGATCTTTTTTAGAAGAAATAATGAATATTCGTGAAGACTGGGACTTAGTTTACAAACAGCTATTCCCATACTATTTAAGTTCATTTATTATTGATGAGTTTGAAAGTCATGAAAAAACTGAAACCTTAATACAGTTATTTAAAGATTCATATTCACGGTATAAAGAGATGCCTGAAATGTTTCTATGGCTAGTGAAAAATTATGACAGAGAATTTTGGAAAGATTCAGTTGAGGTGAATTTTGAAAAAATTCTTCTTGCCTTGCTACATCTTTTGGATATATCTAATCGTGCAGTCAGCAGTAAAAGAGATGTAAGTTTTAATAGAAAAATTGGTAAGATAATTTCAGGAATACTTTTTACTGAGAAAAATCTACATCAATACCTCTATGAAAGTGACCGGGATTCTATTAAACGAGTTTATAGTCTTGTAAAAGATGTTGATGAACTTGATCCTGCAGTATTAATAGAATTAAAACATATAATAATGGAAAGATTTCCAGAATTTATTTTTCATGGTGAAAATAGTTCCAGAACTACTACTGTATCTGGTGGATTATTGGTTACACAAAAAATGTATGATCTAAAGCATAAACAACTACAAACAATTCTTGAAGTAGATATTCCTCAAAACTCACAGGAAATTGGTGAAGCAAGATTACTGGGAGACTTAAGGGAAAATGCTGAGTATAAAGCGGGTAAAGAACGTCAGGAACTATTAAATATATCTCTAGGAAAGCTTACTGAGGATTTAGACCGTGCAGTAATTGTTAAACAGGAAGATATAAATATAGCAAAAATATCCTATGGAACTATCATACAAATGACCAACTTAAATAAAAATAGTGAGGAAACTTTTACAATACTAGGACCTTGGGAATCAAAACCTGCTGAAAATGTAATATCCTATCTTGCTCCATTTGGATCAAAACTTCTTAATAATGCTGTAGGTGATGAGATACAATTTATAATAAACGAACGTGAATATTCATACAGAATAAATAGTATCAATGCTGTTACTTTATAACGATTTCTTATATGGGTAGTTAATATAGTGTTAATAATTAACGAGTTGGCTTAGAAATGGTCAACTCGTTTTTTTTATAGAGAAAATCAATATGAAATAATCGATAAGAGAATATAATAATAATTAAAGAAAGTAACCCTATGAATAGTAGTGTGAGAAAATTTATCAGCGTACTCCCATCAGAAAACCAATAAATTTTTGTATAATGATATAGTAATAAACCTGCTGCTAAGGGGATATTCGCAATTAGTATTCTAAGTGTATATTTTGCAATATCATTTAATTGTATTTCAGGTATTTCCTTTTTTATAAAGAAAGTCTGTACACAAACAGCTATGAAATAAGCTGATGAATTTCCAATCCCTAATGCTGCGATGTCTAATTTAAAGGAAATACAAAGAATTATAATAACTATATCAGAAACAGTAAAAATAATTACTGTATAAATAGTTAGTTTGAATTTGTGAATTGAATAAAAAAAACGTTGGTTATAATTGAAGATACCTGCAAATATTAATCCTGGTGTGAAATAACGTAAAGAATTTGCAGTACGTAAAGCATTCTCAGGAGTAAATTTTCCTCTTTGAAGGATTGAGAAAACTAATTCATTACTTAAGAAAATAAGTAATAAAGAAGATGGTAATAAAAATACTATAATATATTCAATACCTTTTTTTAAATTTCGAATTTGCCCCGATCGATCAGATTCATGATAACTTCTACTCATAGAGGGGAATAGTACCGTTGCGATAGAGATGTAAAATACCCCATAAGGCATTTGCCAAAAAACCAGAGAATTAGAGAGAGCCGTAACACCACCAATGGGAAGAGTTGAAGCTAAATAGAAGGAAACTTGCTGTGTAACAATTAGCATTAATGAAGTTATTACTACTGGAGCAAATGATTTCATAACTGAAATAAAGTAATGATTATGTAACTGTAAGTTTAAATTAATAGTATAACCATTTCGAAAGAAAGCTGGTATAAGAATAATTAATTGAAGTAAGCCGCCTAATAATACCCCTATACCCATCGAAAATGCGCCATATTTATCAGATAACAGAACAATTGATACAATTACTGATGTTGAGAATAGTAACGGCGACAAAGCTGTTATTACAAAAATAGATTTGCATTGCAGAACAGCTTGTATAACAGAAGTTATAGAAATAGTTATAAGATAAAGGATAAAATATTTTAGCAAAACAGCAGAAATAGTAATTAGATTTTTATCTGAAAAATCTGAAAGAAACGAAATTATTGTTGCTGGAAATAAGAAAACCAAAATTGTGATCGGAAGCAGTATAAATAATTGAAATGTAAGTATTCTATGTATCAATCCTTTCGCATGATTATCATATAAATTTTGTTCATCATGTTTTACGGCTTTTGTAAGAACTGGAATGAAGGCAGAAGATAATGCTCCTTCTGCAAGAAGTTTTCTTAAGTTATTTGGTATGCTAAATGTGAAATTGATCACATCCGCTATACCACTTGCTCCAAAATATGTCGATATCAAACGAACACGAATAATCCCTAATAATCTGGAACCTATTGTACAGATCATGAATATCAAGGAGTTAGTACTATTCGAACGACTTGTCCTTTTAATTTTTTTTGCCATACAATTCCAAAAATTTATTTTTAAAACTTACAAAACTGTTATCTTGTATACTATTTCTTATATCTTCCAAAAGATTATATAAAAATGTCAAATTATGTTCACTGGCAAGCATTAGTCCCAAAATCTCTTTCGTTTTAAAAAGATGTCTTAGATATCCTTTTGAATACTGAGTACAGGCAGTACACTGGCACCCCTCTACGATTGGGTCACGTGAAAATTCATTAATCACTTTTTTTAGATTAATCATACCGTTTGATGTGAATACTGCCCCATTTCGTGCTGTTCTGGTTGCAAAAACGCAATCAAATATATCTATTCCATTTTCAACTGCTTCAAGTATATATTCCGGTGTTCCAATTCCCATAACATAAAGTGGACGGTTTTCAGGGACAAATTGAACTGTATATGCCAGCATATCTGAGAAAACAGAAAATGGTTCACCAACTGAAAGTCCTCCAATTGCTATACCAGGGAAATCAAGCTCAGAAATTTTGATAGCGCTCTCTTTTCGCAACTCTTCAAAAAAATTACCTTGTATAATTCCAAATAAATTTCCTAAATATTCTGGGAATTTATTACGATGTATAATTGATCTTTCAGCCCATTTGTGGGTTAGTTTCAGAGCCTCACGTGCCTCTTTCTCTGAAATTGTAGGAGGTGTACATACATCAAGGCACATAGCAATATCACTGTTGAAAACTATCTGAGCATCTACAACATTTTCAGGTGTCAGTTTATGGTAGGATCCATCAATATGAGATCGGAATGTAACCCCTTCGTTTTTTATTTTTCTAAAAGCTGAAAGGCTAAATACTTGAAATCCACCACTATCAGTAAGAATATTATGCTTCCAGTTGCTAAATTCATGTAAACTGCCAAATTTATTAATAACTTCGAGACCCGGACGAAGATAGAGATGATATGTATTCCCCAAAATGAGATTATATCCAATATTATCAACCGTGGAATGATGCAATGCTTTAATGGTCCCATTTGTTCCGACTGGCATAAAGGCCGGAGTTTGTACGTCCCCATGAGGCAACTTCAATACTCCTGTCCGGGCTTTTGAAAGTATATCTTTATGTGTAAGTGTAAATATATTTTCCATTTAACAGCCTCATGTTTTAACTGAATTTAGTAATAGAGCCCCAAATAAAAAGAATATCACAAAAGGAAACCAGGCTCCCAACGCAGGAGATATAAATCCCTGTTTTGCGAGTAAAATACTGATCATTTCTATAACATAATACAAAATAGAAATTGATAGACTTAATAATATACTGAATAATAAAATATTTTTCTTAAATCTCCAGGCGAATGCACTGGAAATCATAATAACAATCAGTGGGGTAAAAGAAAAGGAAAAACGTTCCAGATAGTCTGTATAATATGACCTATACTCAATAAAGTTTATTTGTTCAACACGTTCCAGCAATCTACGTGCTTCACTTATTTCCAGTTCCGAAATAACTGCGGAGGTATTTCGCATATAATCAGGATGAAGACTGAGACTCTTCTCTGAATAAGTTTCTAAAAATTGGGGACTAACAGCTGAATTTGAAAAACTATAAATTAATGCATTATACAGCTCCCAAAAGCCATTTTCTTTATAAATTCCCCATGATGCATCGATTCTTTGCGTTAACCTGTTATCATCGTCAGTAAAGAGAATTACGGCATCATTTATTTTTTTTTGTTCATCATCATAATACTTTGCATAATATATTATATAATTTTCATTTGTATTATTAGATTTAGTCTTAATCACAATTTGTGAATTATTAAATGAATTTGAAAATCCCAGAAGCTCCGATGAGAGTTCATTCTTCATCTTAAAAGTTGATATCACCACATATTCATTAAAAATAAAGCTGAATAAGCTCATAATAATGCCTATTGCGATTACAGGTATAACTAATTTTTTATATGAAATTCCAGCATTCAATATTGATATTAATTCATTATTTGAATACAAACCTGCCAGAACAAAAGTTCCAGAAAATAAAAGAGCTGGACTCAAAGAGTATGCAATTGTTTTTGGTATATAGAGTAAAAATATTTTTAGGATATCAATGACAGCAACATTGTTAGAAATATATCGATTAATATTAGTGAAAAGATCAACAAATTCCAATGTAATCATAAAACAGAAAACTGCTGGTAGAAAAGCTAATACTATTTGACGTGTTACATATTTCCAGAGTGTCGGTATCATTTTTTACCCCTGATATAAAACAAGAACAGTCCAATTCCTATATAGAATAAATTGGGCAGCCACATGAGCAAAGCCGGAGAATAAAAAGTTCTTGTTCCAAAAGACTGTCCCGCAAATAGCATAAACCAATATAATGTCGCAGCAATGATACCTACTCCAAAGCCAACAAGCCTTCCATTTCTTAATCGTATTGCAGATAATGGGAAAGCAAAAAAGACCAATGCAGCACAAGCAGCAGGAAGCGCAGTTTTTTTATACAATTCAATCTTATAATACTGTAGTTTTTTGCTTCTAAGGTCTGCAGAAACAGATGCCTGGTAATTCAACCAGGAATCTGTTGTATTGGTAAAATCAGTTGGCTGGTAATGTAAAATATCTTGATAATAATTATAATAGCTCATGTATTTATATATTTTTATTCTTTCAGCTGCTTCTGATTTAGTTTCAGTCTCATTAAAATTTAGTTCTTTTATTTCAGCAAGTAAGTCACGTATACTCATATCATTTGGGGTAACACCCATGAAATTGTAGCTTACTGTATTGAGCAAAAGGTTATATTCCATGGATTCTGATGTAAAAAAATCATAATCTCCAATAGCTTTACTTCGTGGAGAAAATCCCTCAACATAATCAAGCTTAATGGTAATCAAATCATCACTCATCTCAGATTCAGAAAAGCTTGCAGCTTGCGAAGATACAACGGATAGCCCGGTTGGGGATTGTTCCAGTATCATCAAATTATTTACTTCACTATCTTTTACTTCACCAGTAATAAAAAAAGTATTTCCAAAACGTGTGACAGAGTGCGATTTTAATTCCAAATCGGGATTTCTGTATAATAATTCCCGGTATAGTTCTTTATATTTTATTGTTCCGAGTGGTTGAAATATATCATTTAATATAAATGAGAAACTTGTGAAAAGTAAACTTATAATTATTACCGGGGTAAATATTCGTTTAAAAGATATTCCGCTGGCTCTTAGTGCAAGTAACTCATTTTGTGAGGCAAGCTGCCCTATAGCCATTGAAGCTCCGGTTAATGAAGCAAATGGGAATGTAAATGATAAAATAACTGGTATTGAATAGAGAATGATTCGAAAGACGTCAATTATATCAACATTAGCAATAAGAATATTTTTTGCAATTACTAACAATTGGTTTATGAAGAAAATAGAAAAAAAGAAAGAAAAAGAGACAAAAAAAGCAAATATGTACTCTTTTGATATATATACATATAGAGTAGTATATCCCTGCTTTCTTTTCATGTTATTTATGTTCCGGTAGACCCGAAACCTCCTTCACCACGACTTGTATTATCTAGTTTACCGGTAAGGTTAAATTCTGCCTTTTTGGTTTCGGAAAATACCATTTGAGCAATTCTGGATCCATGCTCAATAATAAAAGGTTTATTACTGTGGTTTATCAGAATAACCTTAACCTCACCTCTGTAATCTGCATCGATTGTTCCTGGTGAATTCAATACAGTTATACCATATTTTGCTGCAAGTCCTGACCTTGGTCGTATCTGTACTTCATATCCGGAACATATTTCCATTTTTATACCAGTTGGTATCATAGCAAAGACACCAGGGTCTAAAATAAGATCTGAATCAGGTAAGAAAGCATAGACATCTGCTCCAGACGAGTCCTCTGTTGCGTATGAAGGCATTTTTGCACCGAAAGCTAAAGATATGTTTATTTTTTCTAATAATCCATTCTGTACAGTTTTCATTTTAATCCAGGTAGTTATACCGTTTCCTTTTCAGTTCAGTAAAATAATACAGCACTGGTTTTTACCCCAGTGCCTATGTATTCAAATTAAAGCAAATTGCTATTCTGTATCTTGTCCTAATTGAACAAGTGCATCAATATAACTTAAATTTAGTCTGCCCATTCGATCTACTTCAAGTAATTTAACAGGTATTTCCTGATTTACTTTTAATACATCATTAACATCATTAACTCTTTTCTTTGACATCTTTGATATATGACATAAACCTTCTTTTCCAGGAAGTATCTCAATAAATGCACCAAAATCCATTATTTTTTTAACGGTTCCATTATAGATTCTTCCTACTTCAGGTTCAGCAACTATTGATTTTATTAAGTCAATTGCATCCATTGCTGACTTTGCATTTTTCCCATAAACAGTAACTTTTCCATCATTATCAATATTAACTTCAGCAGAAGTTCTTGCTGCAATGCTTTTTATAGTTTTACCGCCAGGTCCAATAACCGCACCAATTTTTTCTTCATCAATGCTCATTGTCTCAATTCTTGGTGCAAATTCAGAAATTTCATCATTTGGCTTATTAATTACTTTATTCATAATTTCAAGAATATGTAATCTACCTTTTCTCGCTTGTTCAAGTGCGTTGCCCATGAGCTCTCTGCTGACATTTGATATTTTGATATCCATTTGGAAAGCTGTTATTCCATCTTCAGTACCAGTTACTTTGAAATCCATATCACCGAGATGATCTTCCTCACCAAGAATGTCACTTAATACTACGGCTTTATCTTCAGATGAGACTAATCCCATTGCAATTCCTGCAACCGGTTTCTTAAGTTTTACACCAGCAGATAATAATGATAAGGAACCACCACAAACTGAGGCCATTGAAGAAGAACCGTTAGATTCAAGTATTTCAGAAACTAACCGGATGGTATAAGGAAAATCTTCTTTTTCTGGAAGAACTGATTGTAATCCTCTCAGTGCAAGGTGTCCATGCCCTATTTCTCTTCGTCCTGTACCCATTCTTCCACATTCTCCAACAGAAAATGGAGGAAAATTATAATGAAGCATAAATCGGGAATAACTCTTTTCACCATCTATATTATCCTGCATCTGTTCATCATAAACTGTTCCTAATGTAGTTATAGCCAGAGCCTGAGTTTCTCCGCGGGTAAATAATGCGCTGCCATGTGTTCTTGGAAGAACATCAATATCACAAGAAATATCTCTTATTTCGGCAACTCCCCGCCCATCAGTACGAATACCCTTATTCAAAATTGATGTTCGAACTATTTCATATTCCATTTCTTCAAAAAGCTGATCAACTTTCTTTTGATTATCATCCTGTATTACATCAGAAAATTTCTCCAGGGTATCATTTTTAACTTTTTTAATGGCAGCATACCTAATATGTTTACCAATAACAAAACAAGCTTCCTGAAGAAGCGGAAAAGCATACTCTTTTATTGGATCAAGAAAAGAATTATCCTCTTCAATTTCAACTATAGGTAATTTTTCAAGTCCAACCAATGTAGCCAGTTCTTCCTGTACCTTACAGATTTCAGAGATAACCGGTTGTGCTGTTTCAATAGCTTCAAGAAGTATTTCTTCACTAACTTCAAGTGCTCCACCCTCAACCATGGTAATTCCATCTTTTGTTCCGGATACAATAATATCAAGATTACTTCTTGATATCTCATCAAATGTAGGGTTAATAATGAATTCACCGTCAAGTGCACAAACTCTGACTGCTCCAACTGGACCATCAAATGGTATATCTGAAATAGCAACTGAGGCAAAAGCAGCAACCATTGCCACCATATCAGGTGGATTAATCTGATCTGTAGATACTACAGTCGGTACAACCTGAATCTCCCTGCCAAAAGCTTTATTAAAGAGTGGTCTCATTGGTCTGTCAATCAATCTGCAGACCAGGATTTCTTTATCCTTTGGTCGTCCTTCTCTTTTCAGAAACCCACCAGGGATCTTCCCTGCAGCATAATATTTCTCATTATACTCGACCTGCAGAGGTACATAATCCAGTCCCTCCACTTTGTTGCTGCCGCAACATGCAGTTGCTAAAACGGAACTGCCTCCGTATGTAGCAAATACAGCTCCATTAGCCTGTTTTGCCATCTTCCCTGTTTCAAGAATAAGGTCTTCTTTCCCTATTCTTACTGTTACTTTTTGTATCATCTATTTCTTTCCTTTTTATGAGCAGTCTCAACAACCTAATAATGCCGCTTTTTATAAAAGCGGCAGGCAGATGGACTATCTCATTTTCTTTATACCTGTTACTTTCTCAAGTTTAACTTGAGAAGTAATTCACGGTATTTGTCGATATCATTATTTTTGAGATATCGAAGTAATCTTCTACGCTGCCCAACCAT
>JABMQR010000060.1 GCA_013202335.1 Bacteroidota bacterium | reverse complement strand
GCTTTAGAAGTTTTATATTTTGGAACTGCCATTTCTTAACCTCTTATAAATCGTTATCAGTCAAACGACATTACCTTAATAGCCGGTTTATGTCAACTAAGACAATTTAAAAACATCAATATTTAATCTTTTTAATAAGCAAATCTGCAACTATTGCGGGTACCATTTTTGAAATATCCGCACCAAAAGCTGCCAACTCTTTTATTGCCGAAGATCGAAGCACAAAGTACTGTGGATCTGTAGGCATGAAGAATATTTCTATTTCAGGATTCAGCTGTTTATTAGTCATTGCAAGCTCAAATTCATAACTAAAATCTGCCAGTGCTCTGACCCCTCTCAGCATAACTTTAACTTCATACTCACGGGCAAAATCAACAATCATTCTATCCCAGGAAAGAACCTCAATATTTTTATGCTTTATGAGTAATTGCTGAAGCATAGACTTTCGTTCTTCTACACTAAAAGTACAGGTTTTTGCGGAATTATCTGCAATAATTATATAAAGTTTTTCAAATATTAATGCTGCCCGCTCTATCAGATTTAAATGACCATTTGTCGGTGGGTCAAATGTTCCCGGAAACATTGCTTTCATCATAATAAATCAACCATCTTATACCCTTGCAGTTTTTTTTCTATCGGAAACCAATTTTTTAACTGAATTATTCATTTCCTGATTTTCATAAGCTATTCTTTTAACAACAGAAAAACCTCCCGAGAAATTTTTCTTGTTATATTCAATTACAGCAAAATCCCCATTCCCAATATAGCAAATTTTTTGACCAGGTTGAATTGATTCATTTTCTGATAATGTTCTTATGGCACAATCAAAATGAGAGAACTCTTCTTTAGCAGGTCCTCCAATTATTTGGGCTATAGAGTCTATTGTCTTCCCACAAACAGAACAAATTACAGGAGGTTGTTTTGGTCTTTTATTTTTAGGTTTTCTTAAATTTTTTCTATTGCGATTTTTGTTCCTGCTTTTTGGTTCAGGATTTCTTGTCACATCAGGGGTTTTTTCATCCAAATCAGAAAGCTCCTTTAATATGATTTATATCATCATTCTGAATTAATATAACATCATACCGAATATATTTATAGATATTTTCTACACTGGTGTAAAGATAATTACGTGATGTTTTTTTAATTTTATACTGTTTTTTATAATTAATAGAGTATTCCAGGTCTAAATCAGTAAATTTAGTCCATGTTTTAATCTCAATAAAAACAATTGTTCTGCCACTTACCCCTGTGTCTTCAGCTATTATGTCAATCTCACCATATCGTTGTCGATAGTTTCTTGTTAAAATTGTATAGCCGATACTAACCAGATAATCCTCTGCTTTCTGTTCTCCTAATTTTCCTTTTTCTGTTGATGTCATACTTATACTAACATAAAAAAAAGCGGAAAAAATTCATAAATTCTCCGCTTTCCTATTTATTTACAACAAAATACAGAAAATTTTCTATTTTGCAGCTCTTGTACTTTTTCTTTTGATAAGTTCTCTAACTTTTGCAGCTTTACCTACACGATCACGTATATAATAGAGTTTAGCTCGTCTTACACGACCCTTTCGTACAACTTCAACTCTTTCAATTCTAGGAGAATGTATAGGAAAAATTCTTTCAACTCCAACGCCATAAGACATTTTTCTAACAGTCATAGTTTTTCTGGAGCCGCCATTATTCATTGCTATTACAAGACCCTCATATATCTGAACTCTTTCAGTTTGTCCTTCAATAATCTTGAAAAATATCTTAATAGTATCCCCAATTCTAAAATTTTGTACGTTCTCTTTCTGTTGTTCCAATTCAATCGCTTTCATTACATCCATTTTCGTTACCCCTTCGGAATCCTGGTTTTCTTCACGTTGTTTAGCAGTTCGACCTCTTTGTCATTTAAGACTGCTTTATCTATTAAATCAGGCCTGTACTCTAAAGTTTTTTCCAGCCTTTTTATTAAGCGCCATTTTGCTATTTCAGAATGATTTCCGGATAATAATATATCAGGAACCTTCATTCCGCAATAGTCAGAAGGTCTTGTATAATGAGGATATTCCAGAAGACCGTTTGAAAAACTCTCTTCCTTTAATGATTCCTCGTTAATAACACCTTCTATCAACCGATAGACTGCATCCACAATTACCAATGCAGCTACTTCACCGGATGATATTACATAATCACCAATACAAATCTCATCGTCAACATAACGATCTATAATTCTTTGGTCAATCCCCTCATATCTTCCACAGATAAACACCAGTTCCTTTTCAACTGAAAGTTCTTCAGCATACTTCTGGTTAAATGGTTTTCCTGACGGGCTGAGATAAATAACCCTTTTATTTCCCGCATCAACAGCATCAAGCGATTTAGCAAGCGGCTCAGGTTTTATAACCATACCTGCTCCACCCCCGTAGGGAGCATCATCGCATGTTCTATGCTTATCTGTAGTAAATTCCCGAAAATCAATCAAGTTATAGGAAATATGTCCCTTCTCAATAGATTTTGCCATTATTGAATTGTTAAAAAAACCATTCAATATTTCCGGGAATAGTGAAAGAACCGTAAAAGTCATACTAAAATCCAGTCTACTTT
>JABMQR010000059.1 GCA_013202335.1 Bacteroidota bacterium | reverse complement strand
TGCATGCGGACGTGTATCGCAAAAATATGCTTTATCCTGATCAGACCACCCATCGTTTGCCATCTTCATCTGAGTGGCTATTTCATTAATTTGTTTATTACTATCACTCATAAAAGCTCCTAAATCATCTGCAGCACTATAGCTGCAATACCGATCAATGTGGGTATCCCCAGAAAAAACCGAATAGACTGATCTACTCTGAATCTTGGGAAAGATGCCCCGACAATTACTGTATAGAGGTAGATGAGGAATGTTTTAATAACCATTACCCAAATACTTGTTGCTCCTCCAAAATAGAGGTTCATAAAAAGAACTAGTTTTGCACCGTTGAAGATCGCCCGGTTTGTCTGAAGCATACCCAGAAAACTTGACTGCATCTCTGTAGGAGGCCCAATAGGTATTTCCTGAGGTGCAATTACCACACTAAAAGGATTTCCCATCGACATTCCCAGAAATGATATCATAGCAGCTATCATTGCCAGCGGATTGGTAAGAGCTATCCAGTTCATTACACCGCCCTGCTGTGCCGCAACAAGTTCGGTAATAGAGAGGGTGTTATATTGAGCCGCAATAGCTATAATCGAGAGAGAAAAGGGAACTTCAAAAGCCGCCATCTGTGCCAGTCCTCTTCCTACTCCCAGCGGGCTGTAGGGGTGTCCGCTCTGACCGGCTCCCAAAGCCATTCCCAGCTGACCGAAAAAGATAAAATACATTACCAGCAGCAGGTCACCGGAAAAAGAAAAGTTAGCAAAAACCACAGAACCGTATACCGCAGGTATAAAAAGGTACGTTCCCAGTCCACCGGCAAGTCTAAATACCGGCCCCAGATAGAACATAACACCGTGATAGATCCCGGTTCGTTTAAAACTATTCTTGATGATATCTATATAGGGCTGCCAGACTGGCTGACCTATTCTCCCTTGAACCTTCGCGCGTACCCGCGCCATTGTTCCACCGAGGAGCAGACCATAATTGGTAATCACAAATAGTGATATCAGCGTATATAACGCCTTAAGTAATATATCGTTCATAGATCTAGAATCCCCCTCTCAGCAATAATACAAAAATACTTACATAAAGCACTATCAAGAGTACATATGTCTGAACATTTCCGCTGTATAGTTTTCGGATCGAAGATCCGGCAACGTCAGCAATTGAAGCTGTCCAATTCCAAAAACGGGTAACTCCTGGTTTTAACAGGAATCCAAGTGCTTTTCGGTAATGGGCAAAAAAGTTGTATCCATAATGTGTTGTTTCAGGTTTATATGGACGCTCCGCAGAAAAGACTATATTGAACTGTCCAACTTTCTGCGTATTTTTTCTCTGAACAATAAGCAACCAGATCAATGGAAACATGAAGACTCCCATAGTCACCATCATAACCGCACTACCGTTCCAATACCCTAGTGTAGAGAGTACCGTTAAGCCTTCAAATTCAACACCTGTAGGAAAGTATGGCAAAATTGCCTGCTGCAGCGGTTTCAGAATAGCATTTGGATACATTGAAAAAAGCATAATACCGATAATGAAGATAATCTGCGGGATAAGGAACCATATTGGAGCCTCTTTCACATCCCTGTGTTCATCTTTCAACTGTCCGAGAAAAATAACGTGAATTAGTCTGAAAAGATAAAGAAAGGCAATTGCCGATGCAAACATTGCTACTCCGGTCTGCAGATACCAGCCTTTTTCGATTAGTGCCGAATAAAGCATCCATTTTGCTCCGAATCCGGTTAATGGAGGTACTCCTGAAAGGGCAATAATTGCGATTAGTACTGTAAAAAAACTAATCGGCATGCGGGAGATAAGCCCCCCCATCTGATACATCATCCTTGTTTTTGTTCGGTATATTACTCCAGCTATAGCTGCAAATAACATTCCTTTAAAGAATAAGTGTGTAGCTGCAAGATAGAGACTATTCATCCATCCCAATTGCGACATAAGGGCAAAGGAGAGCAGCATGTAGCCGACCTGACCCATAGAAGAGTAAGCCAGAGTATATTTAATATCTTCTTTAAAAATAGCAAGAAAAGCACCGGCGAAAGCCGTAATAGCTCCTATCCAACCCAGCAATGAAGCTAGGGTTATTTGAGAAAATACTTCTGCACCTATACCTGATGTAAAAAGAGGAACCGTAAAGAGACCAGCTGTAATAAAAAGCATGAAAAGTCCGGCTTTACTAAGGATAGATGAGAAGAATGCAGAAAGATCGTCATCAGATTCTGCATAACTGCCTGGAAGCCAAATATGGAGGCCCAGAGAACCCAACTTAATAAGAAAGCCCAAACTGAGCAGGATTGTTGAAACTATTCCGAAACCTGTTTGTCCAGGCAGAATATCTGCAAATAATGCGGATCCGCCGACAGCAAGTCCGGCACAAATTAGAAATGCCCCTGCTAAGGAAAAGAGCAGATATCTAAGAGATGCAGCAGAAGCTTTCTCTCCGCGGGCAATAAGGAAGAATGAGGTAACGGTCATAAGTTCCCAGGAGAAGAAGAATCCCAGGCTGCTTTTAAACAGCAGCAGATTCCCTAAAGAGAGAACCATTGCAGTAAGCATTCCCATAAGTCCCGGGTGTTTTCCTGTACGGTTTGCCAAAGGAAACATCAGTATTGCCGATCCGGCAATAAATATAATACTGAATATCATCCTAATTCCCTCAAGATCAGGAATTATAATTGTCCCGTATACTGCGGTAACAGCTATGCCGAGAAAAACCTGCAGCTTCATAGGTATCCTAAGTATATCAAGAACAGTAAAAAGCGCTAAAGCTGCCAGAGGAAGAAATAGAAGTGATTCATCTATTCCGGCAGGACCTGCTGTTGATAATAGTGCCAGTGCCGAAAGGATTCCTGCAGCTAACAGAAAAAGAGCACTTATAAAGGGAGCTGCTATTGAACGTATACCGGAAAAGACCAGTTTACCGCTGCCGGCCTTTGCTGCCGTAAATTCACTCTCTTCAATCGGGAAATCGTCCGGAATTATTTCGTCATGAAGATCTCCGGTATCTTTTCCGGATTTCATATAATTCAGAAACCATCGGAACAAATACCATGCTTCGATGAGAGAACCAAGAAGGATTACTGCAGTAAGAAAATAATTTCCTGTCGCAACAAGAGCCATTATCAGCACCCATTTTGCCCAGAAGGAGGGAAATGGGGGAAGTCCTGCCAGAGCGGCTGTCAGCAGGCCAAATATTCCTGTAACAAATGGTTTCTTTCTTAAAGAACCACCAGCAGCTAAACCTGAGATTGATTCTGCATCCATAATTCCGCTAAGCCAGAACAACCCGGCTTTACTCAGTAAGTGATTTCCTGCAAAAAGGAGAAGGAGCACGAAAACTCCACTGGAAACCGGTATACCGGGGATCTGAAGTCCCGAAATTATTTCTGAACTGCCAAGAGTCGTACCCAATCCAGCTATGAGAATAAGAAGCCCAAGTTGTCCTATAGAGGAATACCCCAGCATTCTTCTGACTTTTTCCTGTTTCATGGCCAGCAGCTGTGAAAAGAAAAATGTCATACCGCCGCTTATAGTTATAAGTTTCAGAATTTCAGGACTGAACAGAGGGACTAATTTATAAAATACAAAGAATACACCTGTAGCGCTTACCGCACTGGCCATTGCAGAGATACCGGGATCTGATGCTTCATAGGCATCAACACCCCACCCATTAGCGGGAAAAGGTTTCAATTCAACCAGTAGAGCAAGTGCAACAAGAAATACTGCGGTAATTCCCGCTTTGCTGCCAAGGCTGCCGGAAGAACTTTGTGCTATTATTCCATCCAAATTCAGCGTTCCGGTCAACCGGTAGAGGTAAATAACTCCAATCAGAAATAATGCAGATGCGATTCCGCCTGCTACCATATACTTGAAACCCGCTTCATACGCATCACCCTTTTTGGCAAATGCAATAAGTGCATAGAGTGAAATGGATGAGATTTCAAGAAAAACAAATATGTTAAATAAATCACGGGTCAGTATCAGGCCGTTAATACCCAGGATCATGGTAAGAAAAAGCACTTGCGCTTTCCCTTTCCATTCAGGTTTACTTCTCAGCATGAAATAGATCCCGCCAAGTAGAGCAGCCATGTTAATCATTATGAGAAATAAGGTTTCTTCCATACCTACCTGGAGGTTGATGGAGAGAGGAGCCTGAAATCCGGCTGTCTGGATAATAACTTCATTAATCCCTGAACCGGTAAGATAGAAAAACCATGATACCGGCAGTGCAGCAGCAAACAGCAAAACAGCTGATACCAGTACATTGGATAACGTTTTACCCGCCTTCTCAAAAAGAGGGTGCAAAAATGCAGCCCCAAGAATGACTGCTATCAAATATATTGGGCTTACCATTTCAACTCCTTAACTGCATCAATTGACAGACTTTTTCTGGATGTGTATACACGAACAGCGTAACTCAGCATGAGAGCGGTTACAGCCAGCCCAATAACAATCGCAGTAAGAACCAAAGCCGAAGGTACCGGATCAACCACTTTACCTACAGCATCTCCGACAGCTAATGATTTGCCGGAAACAGAAAGTGCTTCGTCAAAACTAATAAGTGCTTCATCAAATATGGGAGCTGTGCCCCCTTTGACATAACCAACCCCGATCATAATCATATGAACCCCGGTATCAAGCAGAGAGAAACTGATAATCATTCTAAACAGATCTCTTCTGGTTAAAAGCCCCCAGAATCCGATAAG
>JABMQR010000058.1 GCA_013202335.1 Bacteroidota bacterium | reverse complement strand
GGTTCGATTCCCGCCACCTTCACGAGAAAAAAACCCTAATACCTAACAATGTAAAGAGTTAGGTATTAGGGTTTTTCATGATAGTATACAAATAGAATACAAAAAAATTATTTTAAAAAAGGAGTTTTATAAGATTGTATACACTAGTCCTTGAAGTTAGACCGTCTCTTTATGTAGTCCATATAGGGCTGTATGAAGCCGTGTTTCAGGGCTTATGAAGTTCAATTATCATATTCACCTACTGGGCTCGTATAATAATGCCATCGATAGTTGTAACAGGATTTATTATTATTTGAAATATTCAGCCTTTTTTCAGGTCGCAGAACTCAGAGCCTGAAAAAATCCCGTTGGGAGCCTTTTAGCTCAGGTGGAATCAAAACGAATTTGCCTACATGCTTCTTCTTTGTAAATTCTTTCTGTGCATCTACAATCTGCTCAAGCGGAAATGTCCTGGCGAGCAGCGGTTTGATCTCGCCTTTTTCAATATAGGAAATGAGATTCGGGAAAACAGGTTCATCCCATGCTGTACAACCTAAAAGGGTTAGATCTTTGAGATAAAAAGTGCGCATATCCAGCGTCACAAGAGGCCCGGCAATGGCTCCTGAGGAAGCATAATGACCGCCTCTTTTCAGAACTTTCATCATCTCGTTAAAAGTTGTTCCACCTACGTTATCGACAACTACATCGACTGACATCTCACCAAGTAGGGAAACAACATCCTCTCCACGGGGAATCACTCGATCAGCACCAATTGAACGCACTAGTTCCATTTTATCCTTCCCGACAATTGCAGTAACTGTGGCTCCCCGGCGCTTTGCCAGTTGTACAACAGCAGAACCCACACCACCAGATGCACCGGTTACCAATACATGTTGGCCCACGGAAACTTTAGCCCGGTGAATCATATTCTCAGCTGTTCCATAGGCACAGGGGATAGAACCAAGCTCAGCATCACTCCAATCGCAGTCCACAGGGAAAACTTCAGAAGCTACAATTTTTACAAACTGAGCAAATGCCCCATCGAAATCAGAGGCCATCCATATATTGTCCTGAGAGTCCCAACCTTTTGTGCGAATACATGCTCGTATCAGTACCCTGGAACCAATGGTACTTACGTCTCCACCAGGACCAACTAAAACAATACGCCCGCAGCAATCGGTACCCTGGATTAAAGGGAATGGGGTTGCTTCATTCCATCCACCATCTGCATTCTCTTCAGCTATTGCTTTTTCTGTTTCATCCACGCTAAGATCCTCTGTACCAGCAGTAACGGAGGAAGAGTACCAACCAAGTCGGGTATTGATCTCAGTATTATTAACACCAGCAGCCAGAACTTGCAGAAGAACCTCACCTTCCGAAAGTTCAGGGATCGGAACTTCCCGATATTCGAGTTTCTCATACCCGCCGTTTCCTGTTGTGACCACGGCTTTCATGGTTATTGTACAATCTGTGAGATCAAAACGATCTTTTTGAGGAACAGCTGGATTTTTATTTGTCATATGATAGTTTCCTTCATATTATTTTTTCGAGGCTGCCAGAATATCATAGGCTTATTTAATTTCCTGATAGGGAAATCGTCCTTGGCAGTCAAAGACAATATTATGGTGCTATCTTAAATTAGACCAGTTCCTAAATTAGACAGGTTAAAACGGCCATAATGATAATATCCTCAACCTTTTCATCACATGTAACTTACAAATTGTTATTTTTTCTCTGAAAAAGAGAATGTTATTCTATCAATTATAATTGCAAGAAAAACAATAGAGATACCCGCTTCAAACCCCTGCCCTACTTCAATTCTATTAATAGCAAGCAGAACTTCCATTCCCAGACCTTTTGCTCCAATCATGGATCCGATGACCACCATAGCCAGCGCCATCATTGTTGTCTGATTTATCCCTACCATAATAGCCGGTTTTGCCAGTGGCAACTGAACATCGAATAATACCTGTTTTGGTGTAGCGCCAAAGGCCTTAGAAGCTTCCACCGCCTCTTTATCAACAGTCCTGATTCCCACATTGGTAAGTCTGATGACAGGAGGTACAGCATAGATAATAGTAGCCACCATTGCCGGTACTTTTCCCATTCCGAAAAACATCAGAGCAGGAATAAGATAAACAAAACTGGGCATGGTCTGCATAGCATCAAGAATCGGCTTCAAGATGCTTTCTGTCCTGTCACTTCTAGCCATACTAATCCCCATAGGAATTCCTATAAGAAGAGAGAAAAATACAGAAGCAATTACAAGACTCAATGTTCTCATAGACAGCTCCCAGTAGCCAAAGGATCCGATTATCAGAAGCATAGCCATAAAAACTATCCCCATTTTCCAGCTTTTTATCAATTTCCAGCCGGCTAATCCTACAAGGGGAATCAATACAAACCAGGGAATAAAAAGAAAGAACTTCTCAAAACCCATAACAACCTGAAGAATGATAAATCCTATGGCATCAAAGAAACCATCAAGATTTTTTAACAACCAGCTCATAATTTTATCTACCCAGTTAGCCAGGGGGATTTCTAATAGTTCTGGAAAATCAATCATTTTCAGCTCCTTCTGACGGTGCAATTGATTCAAAAATTTGATCTGTTGTCACAATCCCGGCAAATCTGCCTTTTTCATTAATGACTGGAATTGGATAAGGATTTTCCGTGACAATGGAAAAAAGATCTTCAAGAATAGTGTCTTCATTTACGGTTGTCACTTTCTGGAGAGAAGATTGTGGAATGAATTTTGGCCTCTCTTCCATTTCAAGCAATTTTTCCAATTCTTTTTCCCTTACAACACCCATTAACTTTTGTGATTTATCTACAACAAATGCAGACTTTTTCTTTAATGACCGCAAGAGAGTCAATGCTGTTTTGGGACCTTCCCAGGCATAGAGTAAAACTTTGGGGGCTTCCATTATGCTTCCAGCAGTTAATACTTTTGCGGGGGAAGCATCTTTAACAAATTCTTCAACATAATCGTTTGCCGGTTGGGTAACAATATCTTCAGGTGTTCCGACCTGAACGACTTCTCCATCGTGCATTATAGCTATTCTATCACCCAGCTTCAGAGCTTCATGCAAATCATGAGTTACAAATATTATGGTTTTCTGTAATTTATCCTGCAATTCAACCAGTTCATCCTGCATCTGTCGACGAATAAGCGGATCCAAACCACTGAAAGGCTCATCCATTAAAAGGATTTCTGGGTCATTGGCCAGAGCCCTGGCCAGACCGACTCGCTGCTGCATGCCGCCGCTTAAAGAACCGGGATAATAATCCTCCCAGCCCTTTAGTCCCACAGTTTCAAGAGACTGCATGGCTTTAGCATAACGCTCTCCTTTAGGAAGACCTTTTACTTTCAGTCCATAGGCAGCATTATCAAGTACTGTCATATGGGGCAGCAGACCATAATGCTGGAAAACCATTCCAAATGTTTTTCTGCGAAACTGAAGCAGCTGCTCGGAGTTCATTTTTGTCACATTCTGATTATTTATCTCTATAGAACCGGATGTGGGATTAACTAGCCGGATTAGATTCCGGATTAAAGTGGATTTACCACTACCGGACAAACCCATGAGAATATAAAACTCTCCTTTTTTTATCTCGAGATTTATATTTCTCATTCCAACAATGCATCCGGTTTTCTTTTGGATTTCTTCTTTTGATTTGTTTCTCAAATCACCTTTAAGAATACGTTTGGGATCTCTTCCGAAAATTTTCCAAAGGTCTTTAACAACGACCTTTGGAGAATCTTCTACTTTTATTTCAACATTTTCAGACATGAAATTCCTTAAAGGGCCGCTTTAACTTTTTCAGCTACTTCCGTGGAAACCCATTGTGTCCAGGCAGCTTCTTTATTTTGAAGATACCATTTTGCAGCCTCTTCAGTGGACCAGTCATTTTTGTCCATTTCTGCTAAAAACTCATTATTATCGGCGACAGTAGTGGAATATTTTTTTAATAATTCAACAACTTCAGGAGCTTTTTCCAGTAGATTTTTCCCAACTAAAATATTTACCAGGGCTTTATCGTATTCACTTCCTTTCAGTCGGATCATATTAAGTTTTCCAAGCACGGCTGTAGGTTCCCAATAATAACCGATCCAGGGCTCACCTTTCTCATAAGCTCCAACCATTGATCCAGCCAATGCAGCATTTGAACCGGCAATACCCAGATTAAAAGTATCTGCTAAATTATAATCATTAAATATTTTTTCAGATGTTTTTAACTGAGACCATCCCGCGACACCACCATAGATGACTCCTTTTGAAGGGTCTTCGGGGTCTTTGAACAGGTGGGCATATTGAGGAAGATCATTCACTGATTTTAAACCGGGAGCAATAGCATCAGTTCCTTCAACCAGGTATCTGGGAATATACCAGCCTTGTGGGGCATCGGGCATATTCTCTCCAAGATCAATAAGATCTCCAGAATCTATTCCTTTTTTATACACTTCCGGAAAATTCCCATGCCAGGACTCCATATCCACGTCAATATCACCCTGAACAATTCCATTGACAATGGGTAATGTATCTCCGGGCATAAAATCTGCTTTGTATCCTTCGTATCCATTCTCAATTATAAAAGCCACAATCCTATTGTGAACCTGGACACTATCCCATGATACATCTCCGAAAACTATTGTTGTTTCTTTCTTTGCTTCATTATCAGCTGTACATGCTGTGAAGAAAATTGTGGTTACTAAAGCCAAAACTAATACTAATTTTTTCATCTATTCCCTCTCTTTATAATTTGTATACTAATTAAAATATAATATTTAACTCAAATAATATTATTAAATACTATCAACTCAATTTAAATCTTTTAAGAAAACAATCATTTAAGGCATGTCGAAATTCTATACTAAAAATTTGTTAAATACTGTATAATTTATTAGTATTGAATATATCAAGCACAGGAAAATAACCCCTATAAAAAAGGGATATATAAGTTCAATTACCATTTTACATGTTTGGAATTATAGTAAAAAGCAAAAAACCTGACCTAAAATATTGAAAAGCTAAAAACTTAAAACATAGATTCTTAGTATACTAAAGATAAATCTAAATTATGTCAACTTCAATAATTCTACATAGTCAATACAAAGAACCATAATAATCAGCACATGTACAAAGAGTAATATTTTAATTAGAATTGAAACGTTATACTTCGTTGTGATATAAATAAGCTTAACTTTACAATTATTGAGATGTAATATATTTTAGATTAATATATTTCAAATTTGAAAAGAGGTGATTATGAATCATCAAGATCTATCTGATTCTGTAATGTCGACATTGAGACAGATTATTCGTGCTATTGATCTTCATTCAAAACAATTGACAAAAAAATACGGATTAACAGGACCTCAACTAATTATTCTCAATGAAATCCAAAAATCACCTAATCAGCAAATCTCTGATATTGCAAAATGCGTAAGCCTTTCGCAGGCTACTGTGACAAGTATTCTTGATCGTCTATGTCAGCAGGGATTTACAATCAGACAAAAAAGTGAACAGGACAAAAGAAAGGTTAATATCCATCTGACAGAAAAAGCAACTGATATTCTTCAGTTAAAGCCATCCTTACTTCAAGATAATTTTACAGAACAATTCAATAAACAAGAAGAATGGGAAAAAAACATGCTCCTAGCTTCTCTGCAGAAATTGGCTTTGATGATGAATGCATCAAAGATTCTATCTCCACCTGTCCTTGTTAGTGGGCCTTTGGCGGCATCTTCTCAAGATGTTAAAAGTTTTATGGAAGAAGATTCACAGTAACCAATTAAATATATATCGCACAATATATAATTTTGAGGTTCCATAAAACCTTAAACTCCCCAAAGATCAGTTTAAAAGAACATATTTTTTACATAACAACTTTGATATTATTTCGTTCTCTATGCAAAATTATAATTAAGCCTATTTTAATATGCATAGGAGAATATTTTGGCAAATATAGAAGTTCATCATGATGAAGATTTAGAGAAAGCATTAAAAAGATTTAAAAGAAAAGAATTAAAACAATATGAAAACTTGAAAAAAGAATTTGTATTGATTTTTACAAGATTCTTCCTACAGTTGATCTGATTCAGTACACGATGTCTACAGACTTCTGCTAGCGGTTTATCCATGCCCGCCACCCTAGCTATGTACTCCAGCGTAAGGGAACCAGGAGTTTTTTATCATAAACATTTCCCAGATCAGATGCGGAGCATCTGATCCCGCCACCTACACGAGAAAAAATCCCTAATACCTAACAATGTAAAGAGTTAGGTATTTTTGTTTTCGTGATAGCATACAAATGTAATACAAAAAATAATTTAAAAAAGAACTTTGATAGGATTGTATCCACTAGTCCCTTAAGTTAGACCCGTAAGCATCATACCATTACCTCCTACCACGGAACTGAAATGCTCAATTGAATTGAGACAAGGAGAAAAGCCATGTCAAAATCCAATCAAACAGAACCGACCGCAAAAAATTAAACCAGTTATCGCCGAATAATTCTCAGAGCGTATAATGCAAAACCCTCAGAAATGCCAGACGCTATGTACTGCAAACGGCATAAGATCAACATGCAAGAACTTCGAGCCTGGCAAAAATTAGCAGGACAGCAACTCGCTGTGGAACTAAAAGAAATGCGCACTACCGAGAGGATAGTAGTAACCCCCCAAAGCCAGAACGCTCGTTACAGCAGTAAAGAATTTTATTCAGAGTGTGCGAAAGTCATCGAACTAACCGGAGGAGGGAGAATTACGGAGAATCTATCCCCGCATAAACAGCATGTTCCCTGTGAACTTGCTCGCTACAGGCTCCTGCAGAAAATAGCATCGGGTTGTCAACACTTCTTGGCATTATTGAAGACTCGTTCCACCCCATCTTTTGCTCGGTAAATATCCAGGGCTTGGGCAGGCGTTAGCTGCTCCGTACTCATAAGCATGAAATACCCCACCTTACTTCTTGTTTCATTCGCGGCATCTTTGTCCAGTTCAAATACACATGGACATGGACATGATAGTTGGTTTTATGTTCTTTTTTATCAAGAGACGTCAGGGTGATTTCCTGACAGATACTCTTTCCATATACATTATGGTCTCTGATGTCGGGTGATATCGGGAATATTTCTTCTTTAACGTGCAGCTACCCGATCAATCCTCCTGAGAAAATAGAGCCAATTTTTTCGCTGTTATATGACAGTACACAAAATGTGTGTCAGAAAACTCTACCTTTGGCGGCGGTACAGTATCACAAATAGTCTCAATTTTTCTATGACAACGGCCGGCAAAAGGGCAGCCAATAATTTTTTTTGTTGGGTTGGGCGGAGAACCTTCAAGACGTATTATCTTATTTTTTAATGAGTGATCAACGTCGGAGACAGCTGAAAGCAG
>JABMQR010000057.1 GCA_013202335.1 Bacteroidota bacterium | reverse complement strand
TACCAATTTATTTCTTGTCATTCACTACTCTCTTACTGTATAATTTCATCAGTTACTAATAATGCTTTGCTTTACATAATAATTGTATTCAATTTTCAGGTAAAAGTAAAATATAATAGTTTTATGGGGAGAATTTTGTCCAAAATAAAGAAATCTGTTAATCCTGCAGAATATGGACGATGGCATGAGATCACTGAAGCTGATACTGAAAATTGTAGTGCATCAAGCAGGGGAAATAGATTATCGTTAGTTAGCATCCACCATCTGGAACTCGAAAAAAACAAAACTGTAAAGGACGATGATCTTATTCAACCTGTAAAGAATCAAAACGAGAACCAATCAAGTAGCTTAACATTTAAGATGATGAATCTCTTGAAGGTCTTGATTCGGTTATTAAAAGACTTAAGGAAAAGGCAATAAACAATCATGTTAATGAAGCAAATACCTCAAAAACAACTGCTGTAAAGAGTAAAAATGGCAACTATGATTTGGATGATATAGGAAAATCAGTATTAGAAGGGCTTACAGATTCAGAATTTCTTGATCAACTTGAAAAAGAACTTGAATCTGAAGCTGATAAACTTCATAATGCCAAAGAATAATTCAATAATGATAATGAAATATTGTTTAGTTTTGAATCTAAACTTTTGTTTTTTAAGAGTGGGAGTGCAAGAGTAAATGAGACCGGTATTAAAAAGAATAATAACCTTCATCTCAGCTATAGTACTGACTGTTGTTTTTATAATATTTTTCATTAGAACTGCAGGAATCCTTAATATTAGTACTCTTTCATCACAACTGATTTATGATTTATTACAAACAATTTTCCCTGTTCTTCTTGCAGTTTTATTTATTATTACCGCTTTACTTTTTCGGCCTTCTTCAACAAGAAAAATACCTGAACATGAACCACTATTAATAACTGATGCTGATTCTTTCCTCTATAATATTCCACCAGATGAACCCTATATGCCATTTATAACATATAATCCTGAATCAAAAGCTGCCCACAAGTCAAAGAAAGATAATCCTGAATATTTACAAGAGAGTTCTGATTTGGATAACGTAGATTCAGGTTCTATTATTGGCAAGGATGAACTATCATATTTTCAAGGTCTTGAAAACGTTGATACAGATAAAGAGGACCTTAAATCTAATAATGTTTCTAATGAAGATATAATTTACCCAGCTGTACCTATAAACTCCCGCAAACAGGAAAAACAACCAACAAGAGATTTAAATAAACCAAATCTATTTTCTATTCGAATTAATCCGTCAAAAGAGAACAAACAGGAAAAATATACTCCTGAGGAGGTTTTTGAGGATACATTTGATACACGATTGGAGAAAGAGAATTTATATGCCAATGAACAGGAATATGACATATCTCTGGCATTAATTAGGTTAAGATATAAAGATAAAAACAAAAAAAATAAAGAGATCCCCTTATATAGTCAGGCAATTCATGATTTCTTAGGTGAGTCTTCCTATATATATAAACATAAAGAGCATGCAGTAAACAGCTATGCCTTAATTCTCCCTTTCTCCTCCTATAGCGAGGCTCAAGAAGAACTAATCTCATTATTCCGTTATTTAAAAGATGCCCTGGATGAAGATCAATTAATTTTTAGCTGCGGTTTTACAAGTAGGTTTGGCAGGAAGTTGGAGTCAGCAGTTTTTTTGCATGAGGCAGAATCTTCATTGAAAAAAGCATTGAAGAAACGGAGTTTCAGTATGCTTGGATTTGAACCGGATCTTGATAATTTTAATACAAACATATAAGGTTTAATCACTTATCAATCTACATGTGAAATATCAAAACAGTCTCTGTCACGGCATAAAACTGTCTCAGTGAATACTTCTTTGGCCTCTGAAAGCAGTACTTTCAATTCTCTATCCATATACCTGGGACTATAATGTATGAGCCCCAATTTACGAATTCCACCTGCATTTGCTGCTATTAATCCAGCTTGTTTTGCCGTTAAATGACATTTTTCTTTAGCACTTGCAGATAATGCTTCTTCAAACATTCCTTCACATACCAAAAGATCAGAATTGTTAACATTTTCGGCTATTGAATCAGAGTAAAGTGTATCAGTAACAAATGAAAACTTTCTTCCTGATCTTTGATCACCAAGAACTTGGTTAGGTTGTATTACAGTACCGTCTTCAAGGTCTATGCTCTCACCTGATTGAAGTTTTGCCCAAAGTGGTCCGCGAGGGATTTTTAGACTGTCTGCTTTCTCAGGGAAAAAGACCCCAGGTCTGGCTTTTTCTGTAAGTGAGTAACCAAAACAAGGCTTTGTATGATATAAGTTAAACGCTTTTACTTCATATGAATCTGTTTCCAGAATAGTACCAGGAGAATCAATTATCTCAACTTTAATTTCATAATTAATATACATATCAAGAAGACGTCTGTTCGCATCAATATAATCTTTAATGTTACCCGGACCGTAAATGGTGAGAGGATCTTCTCTGTCAACCTGGCTTGACAGCATAAGCATTCCAGGCAATCCGGTGACATGATCTGCATGCATATGGCTGATAAATATAGAATTAATTTTTTTCCACTTGAGATTTAATTGTTTCAATGAGATTTGGGTACCTTCACCGCAATCAAATAAGAAAAGGTCACCTTCCCTTCTTAATAATACAGAGGTTAAGTTTCTTCCAGGGAGCGGCATCATTCCGCCAGTACCTAAGATAAATGCTTCAAAATTCATATGTTGCAACCTATCATAATCTTGTTTTAAAAAACAATGCAAATAAGAACTATTTTAAGAATAGATTTTTTGAATATCCTTTATGATGTTTCCCATTATCGTATAGTCCTTCCTGAAATAATATTTAGCTGTTAAGTATTTTAATTATGGATATCTTTTTCAACCTTCTTAAAGGTATAAAAATGGAAATATATGAAATCACACAAGTGAATAAAACTACCATAACTAATTGAACTGCTTGAATATCAATTGGTATCGAGATCAAGTAAAAATCTGCTGCAGCTATCCCAGTATGAGAAATTGCTGACAATATCACATTTAAATTTAGTCCAATAAGCAGCCCCAATAAAACACCAATGAGAGCACCTATTAAACATATAAACATTACAGCCAGTAGAAAAGCTTGTTTAATAGATCTGGAATATGCTCCAGTTGCTTTCATAATGCCAATATTTGTATAGTTTTCTTGAATAAGCATTATACATAATGAAGATATATTTACACCGGCAATCATAATTATTAATGCCATAACTACATATAAAATATTTTTTGTTTCAGCAAAATTACGGAATAAAATTGTGTTTATCATATCCCAGGTCTTTATTACCCACGAAGAATCATTCACTAAATCGTTAATTTTTTCTACTATACTGTACACAGCATTAATCTTATTTGTAGTAAGTTTGATAGAAAAGTATTGGTTCCCAGAATCTTTTAAAATTGTTGCGGCAGCAGTAGTATTAAAGAAAACTAATTGATTATCAAGATTCCTATAACCTGAATTTATAATTCCGGAAACTTCTAAAATAGTTGGTTTGAAAAATGTTTTTCCTGAAGTGTTGTTCACTGCTGCTATAGCCACACGGTCATTGAGTGCTAATCCTAGAATATCAGCTACAGTGCTGCTGATTACAATATCTTTTGGATTATTGAGATTAACTGACCCGTCTATTTCGGTAAACTCTTCAAAGACTTCCTCCGATTCAAGAAAATTTTCAGTGACTCCATGAAGAGCCGTGCTGTAGGAGCCTCCAGATGAATACAATACTCCAAAACCTTCATCAACCAGTTCACAAGAATATACTTCAGACATATTGAGAATTTGATCCCTCAGCGCGGATTTTTCAAGCTCAGTACTCCCTTCAGGAAAGAAAACCTGTATATGTCCACTTTGCAAATCTATATACTTTTCTGTAATTCCTTCTGTCATACCATTCGTCAAAATTATTGCTATAACCAGTGGTACTACAGAAAATGCCACAATTAAAACCGACCATATAATATGTTTTTTTTTCTGTCTCGATGAGGAATGTAAATTAATTATTTTTTTTGCCCAAAAAAGGGAACCCTGATTAATTAGCTTCACATATCTCCTCTAAATACGCCTTTCTGTAAAATCAGCGTTTCATCTGCCAGATTCGATATATACGAATCGTGAGTTACAAGAACTAAACTTTTTTGATATTTTTTAACTAATCCGAAAAGAAGATCCTCAATAACACGCGAATTTTCTTCATCCAGATTGCCAGTAGGTTCATCAGCAAGGATTATATCAGGATCATTTATAAGTGCCCGGGCTATTGCGACCCGTTGCCTTTCCCCACCCGAAAGCTGACCTGGATAATTATTTATTTTACTTAACAAACCTACATCATTCATTAATGCCAAAGCACTATCTTTAGATTCTTTCTTTTTATTTCCATGAATCATAGCCGTAACCATAAGATTTTCTAATGCTGTAAAATCTTCAAGTAAATAATGCATTTGAAAAATGAATCCTATATGATTTTTTCTAAATTGAGTAAGTTTATCAGAGTTTAAAGAATCAATTTGTTGGCCTGCTGCAAAAACAGTTCCGGAATCAGCAGAATCCAATCCTCCTACCATATGAAGGAATGTACTTTTTCCACATCCGCTCTTTCCCATAATAACCACAGAAGAGCCTTTCATAAGTTTAAAGTTAACTGAGTTTAAAACAGTTAGCATTTCTGTACCATTTATATATGTTTTAGTGAGATTTTTCACTTCAATTGCTACAACCAAATCCTTATAAAGTTCTTTTTCACTATTATTATTCATCATGCAATATCCTTACTGGTTCAAATTTCAATATTTTCCTTACAGCCAGCCACGAGGCAAAAAAACTCAATAATAGAATCCCTGATGATACTAAAATAAGTTCTCCCGGAATAATTTTTACGGGAAAAGAATAATTAAAAAAACGAGAGCTATATCCTGTAAAAGTTTTTATAACTAAACCTATAAATAAAAAAATTTGATTGATATTAATTGCAGAAAAAACGCCTATTATCAAGCCTAATACAATCCCAATAAGTGCGATATATATGCCTTGCAAAATGAAAACTGATGCTAAATTCTTTTTTGTTGCACCAACAGCTGTCATCAGCCCGATATCTTTTTTATGTGAAAATACAAGTCTTTCAAGTGAACTCTTTATATTAATAGAGACAACTACGAACACAAGAAAGAGTATGACAAACATACTGTATTTTTCAAGCATTAGTGCTGAATAGAGTGATCTGTTCAGGTCTATCCAGGATTCAATTAATGTAATCCCATCAATTTTCTCAGCCTCTTTCATAAAAGCATTAACCTGATTACTGTCATGGAGCTTAATACCAATCTGGGGAACTGTTTTAGGCAGCATTTTTCTTAATAGAGAAATATTAACAAAACAGATCATAGAATCAATTTCCGGATAACCAGTACCCACTTTGGACATAACTAACATCTGTTTTTCTATTGGTACAAAATTAACTGTTTTCCCCTCTCCCAGCACCAATAGCTCAACTACTGAATTCACTCCGGCACCAATATTAACAGCAAGATTCCTACTCAGAACTATTTTATCATTTGAATCAATAATAAAATTTCCTGTCGTAGTTGTTAGTTCTTCAGAAAACCCAGAATCAAGTGTATAGATATTAGGAGGTAGTCCTTTAATCAAGCATGGTTGTGAACCTCCATTAGATGACCGAACAATTCCTTCCAGTTCCAGAAATTCAAAAGAGATTTGTACATATCCGGAATCGTTTAATAATCCATGAAGTTTTTCAACATCAGCACCTGATTCAATGGTAATTCTTGCATGATAAGAGTCAATTTCCATCAAGTCTTTGAGATAGCCTTGCTGGAGACCGTTCATAATCCCAATTATTATTATTACAGCAACTAAACCTGCAGTTATACCTATTATTGGAAGAGTAGCAAAACGTATCTTTTTATTACGAACTGCCGTAAAATACTTTAATGAAGTGAATAAGATCCATTGTAAGGCCGGTATTCTAGTCTCCTGCAAGTTCAGATTCCTTTATGGATTGTCCATCTTCTTCATACGTTATAATTAAGTATAAGGAACCCTCTTTATAAATTTCTTCTCTGTTGCCTGATTCTAAGAAAGTAATTTTTTTAATGAGTAAACCATCTTCATAAGTACTCTCTGTTTCAGGGATCCCTTCATCATTATTAGTATATTCGATAACTGTTTTATTATCTTGAGTAATAATGGTTTTAGAAATTAAATAATTATCCGTATCATAAGAATTTAAAATAGTTTCAGTTGAATTTTCCGTCTCAATAATTTGTCGGTCCAGGTTCCCGTTTTCAGCATAATAACTTGTTACATTAATTCCTTCAGGAGTTTCTTCAGAAATAATTAGTTCTCCGGATTGTGATGGTTGAATTTCCTGATCATTAGTAACCTTTGATCCGGAAACCCATTTTTCAGTTATATGCAAACCATTTTGAAAAGATTTTATCAAAGAGAAATCACCTTTTCTTCCTAATGCTGTTTTTGAAATATTTGCATTACTGCCGATAATTAAGATTTCACTAAAATCAGTATTATGATATTTTGTTTGCCTTAAATGGAGACTGCCATCTGACTTTCTCACATAGTTTGTAGTCTCGGAAAGAAATTCGCCATTATATTCAGTTTGCTTTAATAATTCCCCTGCAAAATATTGATAATTTACAGACTTTATCTGCTCATCAGGAATCTCCCAGCTCTCTTCGATAAGAAGGTTGGCCCGGTATTTACTCTTATATATTAAGCCGTCAGGGTATACCTTTGATACATCCTTACTCTGATCCTGAGACACACTTTCAATATACCAAATCTCTGTCCCATTATAAAATAATGTTTCATTAAATATCTCATTACCTGATATTGTTTCAACTACCCAATCATAATTGTTGAAATCAGATTTTATTATTTCATGTAGTTTCATCCCTATGCTATTTGAAGCATAGTATACATTATCAGCACTACTAAGAGGGCTGATAATAATTAGTATTAATAGCAAGCTGAAAAAACAAACCAACTTCTTCATCTTTAACCTACTCTATCCCAAGTAAAGTATTGAGAAATTCCTCTTTATCAAAAATTGAGATATCATTATATGTCTCTCCCGTTCCAATAAAACTGATCGGAATATTTAATTTCTTACCTATTTGAATGACGCTGCCGCCTTTTGAGGCTGAATCATATTTTGTAAGAATAATTGCATCCACACCAATCGCATTATTAAACATCTCTGCCTGACGAATGCCATTTTGTCCGGTTGTACTGTCAATGACAAGTATTTTAGTGTAATTACCAATAGGAATACGATTACAAATAATTTTATCAATTTTCTGTAACTCTTTGAGCAAATTATCTTTGGTATGCATTCTTCCGGCTGTATCAGCAAGAATGATTTGTTCTTTTTTTGCTGATGCACTTGTTATTGTATCATAGATTACTGAACCAGGATCAGAGCCTGGATTTTGCTTTACAATGCGACATCCAACACGGTCAGCATGTAACTGAAGCTGGTCTGAAGCAGCCGCTCTAAAAGTGTCTGCAGCACTCATAACAATGCTGTAACCCTCTTTTAAGTACTTACATGCTAATTTTGCAATGGTGGTCGTTTTACCAACACCATTTACCCCTAACACTAATATTAAATTCAATTGATCCTTTTTTATAATCGGAAAATATGATTTTACATACTGTGACAATTCACTTTTAAGAATATTTAATGCTTCTTCATCAGAAACCAGACGCTTTTTACACAAGACTTGAAGCTTTTCAGATATTGCAAATGCTTCAACAGCACCAAGATCTCCCTCAATCAGTAAATCCTCAAGATTCTCGAAAAAACTTTCATCAAATTGTTTTTTCGATTTAAATAAAGATACCAGTCTATTCCCAAAACTTTTTTTCATGTAATAACCCAGTGTGTTAAATATTATAAAAGAACCTCTGTTCTATTATAATAATCTACTAAACTAATAATCGTATCAAGTAGTAAAGAAAAATTTATAGCCAGAGAGAAGCCCAGAGCTGTTTCATTTATAGGGGAATCATATTCTGAAGCCAATCCATATAATATGACTGAGGCTGGTAAACTGAGAATAGTTGCTGCAAACGATTTATAGAATGATAATTGCCCATAACTAATTTCAGAATCTAAACTCATCCAATCGGGTCGTAAATGAAATGAATACAGGATATTATTCTGTAACTGATTATCAATTACCAAATTTTGCGGAAGATAGCCGGAAGCTTCAATGAAAAAGGCAAATTGAACACCCATGATATCATGTACTTCAGTAGGAGTTTTAAATTTTTTTTGAGATTCATCTATTACATTTGCATTAAAAGGAAATATGCTTATCGAAAACAACGTTTCTTCCTGAACAGGTATAACCGGCTTAATAGTGGTGATTTTACCTGCTTCTAATTTACAATTAATTACATCCTGAAAGTTGTTTTGCTCTGAATAGATTGTTACCTCATACTCTCCAGGCGGTAAAATTTTTAGTCCTAAATCAGTAATTGAATAAAAATTATTATCTACATGAACCTGCACATCAGGAATATCTGTTTTTATCTCTAACGAAGCTCGTGTAAACCCACCAATACCTGCTGAAAAAGCATCAAGCGTTTTTATTGAGATAGTATACAAATTTTTCTTTGAAAATGAATACTCAAGCAAAATTACCGGGTCAGTAGTCATTAAGGAAAACTTAAATATACGAAATATATATACATTTCCAATTTTTTCTATTTCACTACTTATAATTGTGTCTAAATTTAAATTTTTTGAAATAATTAGTGAAAGAACTTTATCGTTCAAACTTAAAAAGGGCAAAGTTTGCTCATTATCTCTGGTAATAATAGTAACAGGAATTCGCCCTGACTGTATGATCGATTCTTCTGAAATATTGCTGCTTATACTGTTATTTGATGATTTTACGGCTTCTTGATTACGTAAAAATGCCAGGCTCTCATTATAAACACTGCTGAATAATTCAGTATCATAAGACTCTTTCTCAAAAGCTGCTGAATTCTGTAAAAAATACTTGTTTTCAGCGTCACTTAAAATATGAAAATTGAATAGAGTTAATTGTTCCAGAAGTAATGAATTTATATAATCAAGTACAAGATAATCGTCTGATTCAGGATTTTCTATATGAAGTAATAGTTTTGTTACACCAACTCGCCAGGGTTCTGTCCTGTAAGGTAAATTTTGTTGTTCATACTTCTGCACTTCTGGTGACGCTTCATCACCCGCACTTTCTACATCTGAATCTATTCCAAAGAGAGTAAAAGGTGAAAAGAGCAGTATAAGCAGAACAAAAAAACGGAAAAAAGAGATTTTGAATTGGAGTGCTCCTAATTTTACTTCATTTTCCATTGTAAATACGCTTCTATAAACATATCAATATCACCATCCATAACAGCCTGAATATTCCCTGATTGAACAGACGTCCTGTGATCTTTTATCATAGTATATGGTTGAAAAACATATGAACGTATTTGATTTCCCCAGGAAATATCTTTTTTTTCAATACTATGTTTTGACTGTTCTGCTTCATTAATTTCTTTATAATATTCATATAGTCGTGATGAAAGAACCTTCATTGCCATAGCCTTATTTTTATGCTGACTCCTTTCATTCTGACATTGAACGACAAGTCCACTCTCTAAGTGAGTAATACGAACTGCAGAATCAGTCTTATTAACATGCTGACCACCCGCTCCGGAAGCTCTATATGTATCAATTCTAATATCTTCAGGACGAATTTCGATATCAACCATTTTTTCAATTACAGGTGAAACATGTGCAGAGGCAAAAGTAGTATGCCTTCTTTTATTTGAGTCAAAAGGAGAAATTCTTACCAAGCGATGAACACCGGACTCACTTTTTAAATAGCCATAGGCATTCTTTCCTGAAACCTCCAAAGTTACAGATTTTACACCACCCTCAGCTTCCAGTAAGTCTAAAATATGTGCTTTAAACCCTTTTTGCTCTATCCAGCGCAGGTACATACGCAGCAGCATATTCACCCAGTCACAGGCTTCAGTTCCGCCGGCTCCGGAATGAATTGTTATGAAAGCATCATGACTATCATATACTTCTGAAAGAAGAGATTTAATATATAAATCATCATAAACTTTTTTAGTTCTCACTATCTGGGCTGATATATCATCTTCAACATCACTTAAATCTGGTTCATCTTTATATAGCTCGTATAAATCACTAATTTCCTGAGTTTCTGTTAACAATTTTTTCCAGGGATCAAGTGCTTCTTTTAGTAATGATATTCTGGCATAAGTTTTTTCTGCACTCTCACGATTATCCCAAAAATTTGATGAAAGCGTTTTTTGTTCAAGTACGCTTATCTCTTCTTGTATTGTATCCGGGTCAAAGACGCCTCCAGGCATCATGGACTTCTTTTATAAGTTTTTCCAGAATAGGTATATATTCAGTAAGCATATTAAATCCTTTTTATAAAAAATCTGTACTATTTAATTTTCTCAATCCTGATTTCATAAGAACATTGCCACTCCTCCCCTGGTTCAAGATCCAAATCCCAAATTGGAAGAAGTATTGAATACTGATATATTTCTTCTTCACCAAACAATGTATTTATTTGAGTATTATAGGTATTTTTAAATAAAGTATACCGTTTGTCAGAGGTCAAAGTTAACAAAGTTTTCTTGAAATTATCTTTTATCACAATTTTCTTTACATTAAACATGGTTATCTTACCATCGCCTATTTTTCTGACATGTTGTGAATCTTCAGCTACCATCTCAAGAAAATCATCACCCTCAAATGCAAAAGATATATTCTGTTCTATCCCAAACTTTGTTTCAACTTTTCCTTGCGTAAAGTTTTTAATTTTATAATTCACTTCAAGAGAATTTGCTTTAAAAGCATACGTTTTTGTTAACAATAGCTTTTTATTAGAATTAAATGGCAACTCAACATTTAATGAAAATGAAATTTTACGGTTATTTTTATCAAGTTTTTCTAATTTGTATTGTCGTAATTCGGTTGAATAAACCCTTTTTTCACTATATTTTTTATAGTTTTTAATATCAAATTGAGGATGGATAAAAATATCTGAAAAAGAGTTTTGTTTATTCTCATGGACACCAACGATCTGAGTAGTTTCTACTGACTCATCTGAATGCCCAACAAATGTATCAAGATAATTCCATGAAGTAACTAAATAATCCAGCTCAGCCAGGCAACCGCCCTTTGCATCAACAATCGCAGTAATATTTTTCCCACGAAAAATGTATTCATCCAGCCCGTCAAAATCAAAATCAAAGGGGGTAATGGATGATGAAAACAGTCCTTTTTCTCTTGAAGATCTTTCTACTTCTATTAAATGAGAGTAATTTTCTTTTCTAAGATAATTGTGATATAAACCACCCCAGTCAGAAAAGGTGAAGGCTCCAAAACTTTCACCTTTTAAGATCTCAAGAGAGGAAAGTTTTTTTAAACTTTTTTCTTTTTTTATACTACTTGTCAGCTTTTGTGAGTAGGTAAGTTTACCATATAAGAAATTTAATTCAGGGTACCTGAGAAACATTTCATTGTAGTTTGCTATTTTACCTGGCATTGGACTGAAACCATAGCAACCTGAAGATAAATATTTTTTTTCAAAAGCTGATACACCATCAGATTCTAATTGCGGTAGAGTTGTCGATATATTATTAGCCTTTACTGTATTGAATAGGCTTTCAAGAAGTCCTATAAGCTCTTTGCCGTCTTTAAGTATAAATTCAGAAATCAATTTATTTGCATCAAGCATTATCGTTACAGGTCCATCTTTCTTCATAGAAACAGCGTATTCACCTAAAACAGATTTAAAATTATTAGAAAATACTGCATCTGAATACTCTTTACTTATAGGATAAATATTTATTGTTTTTCCCATTTCCTGCATGGTAAAGGGTGAAAGCAATTCTTTTTTTTGAATTTTATTTGAAGTGTTTATTAATAGATTATTAATACCACAGCTGTTAAACGTACTAACCAGAGATGGATTCCAAATCTGGTCAGTAATCCAAATACCATTAGGTCTTTTTCCGAATCTTTTGCGTAAAAATGTTGTAGACATTTCTATCTGAAGTGCTCTGTCCTTTAGTGGGAGGATAGTCAAAATAGGATCAAAATAGCCGCCTGATAAGATTTCAAGCTGCTTTCTTTTTACCATATCATTAATTAACATGTTTATTTCCGGATAGTTATTTTCAAACCATTCCAGGATAATGATAGAAATATAAAAAACAAATTTAATATCTTCATGGGTGTACAAATAGGTAAGAAGAGGTTTGTAACAATGAAATAAACTGTATTCCAAGTCCTCCACTTGTGTTCCAAGAGGTTTTTGACTGTAGATACCCAATATAATCTTTTTTTTACTCATAGTTACTTTATCTTACACACCTATTTACAGGATCAAACATGATTTCAATCATAAATAATAACTGATTAACAAGTATTGTATACCTATTTATTTTATTTTGCATATAGAATTTGTTGGACATGCCTCAGCAGCACCTTCTCTATCCACACCAACACTATCATAATTAACTACTGAAAGGAAATTGTTCACATTAAAACCAGCTTCCGGAAATTTCTTTTCACATATTTTACAGCCAATACAGCCTACTTTACAAGATTTCCGTACAATACCGCCTTTATCCTTTGAATTACAGGCTACGAAATAGTCTGCATCATAAGGAATCATTTGCATCACGGCGGTTGGGCAAATTGCAACACATTTCTTACAACTGATACAAATCTCTTTGTCTACTTCAACTCTCCCATCTGCAGTTTTTTTAATAGCATCAACAGGGCAAACTTTAATACAGCTTCCAAGTCCTAAACATCCATATTTACAGGCTTTATCTCCCTTAAATAGAATTACAGCAGCATTACAATCCTCTATGCCCTTATATGAGTAACTATACACAGTATGTTCTCTGTTACCATTACAGTGTACTTTGGCAACGAGTTTGTTCTCACTAAATTCAACTTCTATACCCATAATTTTGGATATATTTTCAGCAGTCTCCTTTCCGCCGGGAGAACACAAATCTATTACAGCATTTTCAACTACGATTGCTTCAGCATAGGCTGAACAGCCTGCATATCCACATGCACCGCAGTTTATACCCGGCAGAGATTCCTCTACTGTTAAAACACGTTCGTCTTTCTTTACGGCAAGTTTTTTAGCAGCAAAAGCCAGACCAACGCCTAATATACCACCGAGTACAGCTACAGAAACGAATGCAGATATAATATTTATGAACATAATTCCTATCCTAAAAGATTTGTTAATAAAGCTTTATTGAAAGCCATAAATGCAAGTGCCATCAGCCCTCCTGATATAAATGCTATGGGGATTCCCTGTATAGGCTTTGGGACACGGATCAAGTCTAGTTTTTCACGTATATTTGACATAAGCAAAATTGCAAGTAAAAATCCTATACCTGCAGCAATACCGGCAACAAAACTTTCAAGGGCATTATAATTATTTGTAATATTTATTAAGGCTATACCTAAAACTGCACAATTAGTGGTAATAAGGGGAAGAAAAATTCCAAGTGCTTTATATAACTGAGGTGAAATTTTCTGTACCACCATCTCAACAAATTGAACAAGTGATGCAATAACCAATATAAAGGTTATTGTTTGCAGATATTCAATGTGAAAAGGAACCAAAATATAGTTATAAAGCAGCCATGTCACAATTGAGGAGATGCCCATAACAAATATTACTGCAAACCCCATTCCAATTGCTGATTCAGTGTTTTTTGAGACTCCAATAAAAGGACATAATCCTAAAAATTGAGTAAGAATAAAATTGTTAATAAATATAAATGTTATTAATATTGCTAGATAAGACATGTTAAGACACCTTTTTCCTTGAAGAATACCAGTTAAAAAAAGCTTTCAAATATCCCATAACCAGTAATGCACCTGCTGAAAGACCAAATACCCTGGCAGGAGCATTGTAGATACCGGGGATCTTTATCACACCGTCAAAATTACCTATCGCCATTATGGTTATTGTTCCAGCGCCCAGTACTTCTCTGAATAGCGCAATAAGCATTAGGCTTAAGGTAAATCCGATACCCATGCCTAAAGCATCAACAATTGAAACTTTAACACTGTTTTTATTTGCAAAAGCCTCAGCCCTTCCTAAAATAAGACAGTTAACCACAATTAAAGGTACAAACACTCCCAGACTCTCAAAAAGGGATGGAAGATAAGCCTGCATAACCATTTCAACCAGTGTAACAAATGACGCAATAATAACGACATATGAAGGTATTCGTACTTTATCAGGTATAAAATTTTTTAATAAAGAAACAAAAATATTTGAACCAAGCAGTACAAAAATAACACCGGCACCCATACCTATTGCATTTATAAGTTTTGATGAAACACCTAAGGCCGGGCATAAACCAAGAACTATAATAAAAATAGGGTTTTCCTTAAAAATACCTTTTGTAAATTCTTTAAACATCATATTCTCCAGTTTACTTCTTTGAATCAGTCAATTGAGTTTTAACAAATTCTGAGCCGGAATAAAGAGCCTTGGCTACCCCGGAAAAAGTTATAGTTGCACCGCTAATCGCATCTGCACGTTCGGATGGTAATTGATTTTTCCGTTGTGGAATTAGATCTGAAGCACCTTTTGAAAGAAAAACTTCCATATACTCCGGCTTTTCTGCTTCTTTACCCAGCCCTGGAGTTTCTGCATTTTTTAAAAGTCTTGCCTGAATTATTTCCCCATTCATTTCATACCCGATAATCATATCCATCGGACCACCATATCCATTGGCAGTAACAGACAGTATATATCCGGCAACAATTCCATTTTCAGTTAACGTGTAATATTCATTTACTTTACTAAATTCAGTATCTGTCTCGTTTACTTGAATGCTTGTTTCAGATATATCATAATTATTAGAAACTGCTGACAGGGCTTTAATCAATTGTTCTTTATTATATGCTTCAATTTTTGGAGCCGTCATCTGATTAACAAATGCAAGTGCTATTGCTGCTACTGTACAAATCAATGCAAGTTTGCCGCTAATTTTTAATATATATCTCATGACACAGCACCTTTCTTATTAGCTTTTCCGAAAACCTTTGGTTTTATATAGCGATCTATTAACGGAACAAAAATATTCATTAATATTATCGCAAGTGAAACACCCTCTGGAAGTGAGCCAAAGAAACGTAATAAGAATGTTAAAAATCCAACACCAATACCAAAACAAATCATACCCTTACCAGTAATGGGAGAAGTTACCATATCTGTTGCCATAAAAAAAGCACCAAGAATAAGCCCTCCGCTGAAGAGATTAAACCAGATTTCTCCACTAAAATATCCAAAATTATAAGGTATCCCGCCAAAAATCCAGGTTACCAGAGCAAAAGAACCTAAATAAGCTACTGGTATATGCCATGTAATTATTTTCTTATAAAAAAGTAATCCGGCTCCAAGAATAAGAAGTAAAGTTGATACCTCACCAATACATCCACTTGTATTCCCAACAAACAGGTCAATATTTAGTGGTTTCAGCACAATACCAAGAGTTTCCCGGAAGAATCCTGAAACATTTTCAGCAAAAGCAGATACTGTGTAACCTGTATTCTGTAAAAAATCTGATGTACTTATAGCACTACCTGAATAATCCAGCATTCCAGTTTTAAACAAACCCAACGGAGTTGCTGAACTTAAAGCATCGGGCATAGTACTTAAAGCTGAAGGAGTTTTCCAACTGTTCATTCCACCAGTCCAGGAAAAAAAGACAAAGACACGTCCAGCAAGAGCTGGATTCATCCAATTACCCCCAAGTCCGCCAAAACTCCACTTAACTACTGCTATCGCAAATACAGATGCAATTACTGGAATAAAAAGCGGTACGGATGGAGGCATATTAAAGCCAATTAGCAGTCCTGTAAGGACAGCACTTCCATCAAATAAGGTTTTTCTTTTAAATATTAGATTCAGTACATACTCAGTAAGTACTGAAGCTGCAATTGTTACCAGTAAAACAATAAGAGATTTAAATCCAAATACGATAACACCCCAAATCCCTGCAGGAAGTAATGCAATCACAACAGTCCACATTATTTTAGCAGTTGTTTGTGTTGATTTGATTTGCGGGGAAGTCTCAATTATCAGTTGTTTCTGAATTGTAATGTTTTCTTCGCTCACTATTTTTTCCTTGCCATTTTCTTGCCATATTTAAAACCGTGTACTAACGGTATTTTTGCCGGACAACTGAAGGAACAGCAACCGCACTCTTTGCAATCCATAAGATTGAGTGACATTGCATCACTAAATTTACTATTATCAATAAATTTATATAAACGTGTGGGCTGTAGACCCATAGGGCAGACCACTACACATTTACCACAAGAAATACAAGCTGTTTCACTTGCATAGTCAAGATTTCCTTTCGTCAATGCAAGAATCCCGGAAGTACCTTTTGTAACGGGAGCCTCAAGATCAAAGAAAGCAAAACCCATCATCGGGCCACCGGCAACCATTTTTGAAGGTTCCTCTTTAAACCCCCCGGCTGCCTCAATTAGTACTTTAATCGGTGTCCCTACTACAGTGCGAAAATTCCCGGGGTTCTTAACTGCATCTCCGGTTATCGTAACTACACGCTCAATTAAAGGTTTATTTTTGGTAACTGCTTCAAAAATGGCAAAGGCCGTTCCAACATTGCTTACAACAGCTCCAATCTCAATAGGAAGGCCACCGGAAGGAACTTCCTGCCCTATTGTTGCTTTAAGAAGTTGTTTTTCATCCCCTTGCGGATAGCGCACTTTTAATGGCTGAACAATAAATGGAAGCTCTTTCTCTTCAATCATTTTCTCGATCTTTAAAGCTGCATTCATCTTGTTTGCTTCAATTCCGATTATAACCTGGTCAGCATCAATAATTTTAGAAATTATAGAAATCCCATCAAGAATTTCTTCAGTATGTTCGAGCATGAGTCTATGATCTGCTGTTAAATATGGTTCACACTCTACTCCGTTTATCACTAGATATTTAGCTTTTTTCCCTTTTGGGATATTAAATTTAACGTGGGCTGGAAATGCTGCACCACCCATACCAACTATTCCGGAATCCTTGATAATTTTCAAAAGTTCCTGTTGAGTTAAATTACTAATCAGTTCATTATCAATACTTGAAAATTCTGTCTGATTTTCTGGTGAATTGTCAGTTTCAATAATAACAGCTGTTGTCTCTATTCCATTCGCTAAAATTATAGACTTTATATCTTTTACAGTACCACTCACAGATGAGTGTATATCAGCAGATATAAAACTTTCACCTGAACCAATTTTCTGTCCAGCTGTTACAACATCTCCTTTACTCACACTAACTGCTGCGGGTGCTCCAAGATGTTGTGACATAGGTATTATAACAGTAGCTGGTTTTGATAATCCAAATATTTGTACTGTTTCAGACAGAGATTTTCTTTCGTGCGGATGTATACCGCCTTTTTTAAAGGACCGGATTTTCAGCATGTAAATTGAACTCCTTGATATGCCTTTTATTACGCCATTATATATGAATGATAAGAAAAATGTAAACATCAACGCTTTTTTTAACAGCTTTGATATCAACAAATTATAAACTTATTAATTGAGATAATGGAACAAATTAAGAAATTTATTTTAAATAGAATCCAGAAGAATAATATATTATACCTAAAAAGTATTTCCAATATCAGAATGAAAGTATATTATATCGGCAATGAATAGATTTCTTCGTTATACAATATGGAAACTCAAAGGTAAAAAAGTATATGCCTTGGTCGGTCGAAGCGGAACCGGAAAAAGTTTTAGGTCCAAATTAGTTGCAGAGAAATATGGTATCGAGTTAATTATTGATGATGGTCTTCTAATTCGTGGTGATAAAATAGTAGCTGGAAAGTCTGCAAAAAAAGAAAAAGTGTTTCTTAAAGCAATTAAAACAGCATTATTTGATGAAGAATTACATCGTAATGAAGTTATTTCTGCTCTTCAAAAAGAGGATTTCAAACGTATACTAATAATTGGTACATCAGAACGTATGATTCTGAAAATTGCGACTCGTCTTAAATTGCCTGAACCAGAGAAAATTTTCAAAATTGAAGATTTTGCAAGTAAGGAAGAGATCGAAACTGCTATTAAAATAAGAAATACAGAAGGAAAGCATGTAATTCCTGTACCCACAATTGAAATAACAAGGAATTATCCGCAAATAGTTTATGATTCACTCAGAATCTTTCTCAAAAGAAGATTCTCTGTTCCATGGAATAAGAAAGTTTTTGAAAAAACTATTGTAAGACCTGAATTTGGTAAACGTGGTAAGATCACAATGTCAGAAGCGGCTTTAACACAGATGGTAATCCATTGTCTGGATGAATTCGATGATGCACTTAGGGTTAAGAAGGTTATTGTAAAAACCGAACCCGCTGGATACCACCTGAATGTTAAATTAAGAATGCCAATAAAACTTCAGGTTTCCGGGACATTAATTGAACTGCAGAGATATATAGCTGATAGCCTTGAACGCTATGGTGGGGTTTTTGTCACCGAAGTAAATATTGAAGTTGATGACTGGACCTAAAAGAACCAGACTTACTCCTTTTTAGTTGATTTACTCAGATCCGCTGGTTTCCCAACCGGCTTAATCCTGCTTTTATTTGTTCTTTTCCGTGCTGAGGAATTTCTGCTTTTTCGATTTGCTGCGGGAATAGACGTATTTGGTTTTCGCACTGCATTTTTAGGAACTTTAATATTTTCCCTTTTAAATAATAATGCAGCGGTTTTTTCAACTTCGTAATTTGCAGGAGTTAAAGGAGATATCAGTTGCTTAATTTGTTTAAATATATCCTTAAATAATTCATGACTATTCTCATATTCATCAGGAAAAGAGAGAAATGGATCAATCAATGCTGCAAGCATCCTACTTTTCTGTACCCCAAAAATTTCCTTTTCACTATGTTTCCTGACAGATGAATCTATAACATCCATTTCTGTCATGGTATTATTAATCTCAAGATCAAGATCATTTAAAGAGTTAAAAAATTCTGAGCTTAGAGTAGTTTTACGTTTTTTGGGGAGTGCATTTGAGATAATTGGCAGCATATAACCAAATAAACCATACATATGAAGTTTTTTAATAATAATACAGGAATAACCACTTTGCAGAATCTTAAAAATCTCTTCTGTCATCCTGGAACTTGAACAAAGCTTTAGCTCACTTGCATGCCTCCTAATTGACATGCTAAGCCGATACGGCATAGAAAAACCCGTTGTCTCAGTATATTTGATACACCTTATCATTCTCACGGGATCTTCGATAAAAGTTATAGAAAGGGGTATTATTGAGCGAACTCGTTTTTCACGAATATCCCGCATAGCATTAGTAAAATCAAAGATTTGACCCTCTAGCGGATCATAATATAAACTATTAATGGAAAAATCTCGCCTGCTGGCATCTTCCTCAATAGTTCCGTAAATATTATGTTCTCCAAGCTCTCCCTGCTCCGAAGATCTAAAAGTGGAAACTTCAAATATTTTTTCCTGAAAATAAATATGAGCAAGTTTAAATCTGCGTCCAATAATACGCGAATTCCAGAATAGTTTACGAATCTGTTTTGGATACGCATTTGTCGCAATATCAAAATCTTTGGGCTGTTTACCAATTAACAGATCACGAACAGCTCCACCCACTATGTATGCATCAAATCCACCACGCTTTAATTTCTCAATTATTTTAACAGCATTCAGATCCAGCTTACTCTTTTGAATTCCATGCTCTGCCCCGGTATAAATATGAGCTGTAGTTATTCTTTTACCTGTTTTATTTATTTTATATCTCTTTAGCATACTTTATTTCACTTCTCTGTTTTTAATTTTAACATATAATCTTTCGAAAACATCTAATCCATGTAAGTATAACCGATAATGTCTGAAGTACTCCTTTAATATAAAACAAGGAATTTGATACAATTGATTTTTACCACAACCTCAGATAGTATATATTTATAATGTAGTTATTATACCAATTTGAATTTAATTTATACAATGAGAAAGTGTTGATTTTTCATTCATGTTGCTGATATTACCATAATAATGTATTACTAATAGGTAAAGAACTATAAACACCAGCCATCAGAGGTATTTCATGCAAATAAATCCCCGTATCCTTAAAGGTTTTCGAGACGCTCTTCCTGATCAGGAAATTATCAGAAGAGATACTTTTCATAATCTAGAAAAAACTTTCAGATCCTTTGGTTTTATGCCAATTGATACACCCGCTCTGGAATATAAGGAAGTTTTATTGGGAAAAGGTGGTGGAGAAACTGATAAACAAGTATATGCATTTACTGATAAGGGAAAAAGAGAAGTAGCTCTTCGTTTTGATCTCACTATTCCATTTGCACGATTTATGGCTATGCATTTTCAAACAATAGGGCTCCCTTTTAAGCGGTATCATATGGCAAAAGTATGGCGTGGTGAAAATACGCAAAAAGGCAGATATAGAGAATTTTATCAGTGTGACTTTGATATTGTCGGTCTGGACAATGCTTCTTCTGACTTTGAGATCCTTCTGCTTATTATGGACTCTCTCAAGAATCTTGGAATTAATGATTTTACTGTTCATTTATCGCACAGAGGTTTATTTAATGCATTTCTATCTCATGAAGGGATCTTTGAAAAATCTGTCGAAATATTAAGAAGTGTTGATAAACTTACCAAAATTGGGATTACAAAAACCAGAAAACTTTTATGTAATCTGGTTACTCCGGATAAAACAGAAAAAATTCTTGAATATATCACAGCAGGACAGGGTTTGGACGACAAGTTTAATATGGATCAGATCCTGAATAAGCTGATTGCACTCTCCGGAGGACCAAACGAGCATTCAACGAGACTTCAGGATATTATTAAATTCTTACAAGATTCCGGAAAACTTGACAACGTACTTCTTGATCCCTCTATTACAAGAGGTTTGGACTATTATACCGGGATAGTGTATGAAACATTTCTAAACCCAATACCTGGAATAGGATCAATTTGCTCAGGAGGCAGATACAATAACCTTGCAGAACTCTACACAAATGAACAGCTGCCTGGTGTTGGTGCCTCAATAGGTCTTGACAGATTACTGGCTGCTATGTCAGAACCGGAAATGGAAAAATCTATCTCCTTACACAGATCAAAACCATCAGATGTTTTGATAATGTGTATAGACGAATCTCTGGCAGGTTATTATGCAAAGATTGCGGATCAGTTTCGACATGAGGGTATAAAAGTAGATATGTTCCATGCTAAAAAGAAATTAGCACAACAATTCAAATATGCTGAGAAAAAACAAATCGGTTATGCTGTCATTGCGGGCAGCAATGAATTAAAAACAAACACATTCAACATGAAAAATCTTAATACTTTCGAGGAGACTAAGGATCTTACCGTAGAAAAGGCATTAACTTTGATAAAGAAAAAAAATCTATGAATCCACACGAACTTCCCATATACCAGCAACGTGAAAGAATAATTAAAGAACTTCAAAGTAATAATGTAATTGTGGTTGAAAGCCCTACAGGATCAGGAAAGACCACACAAATTCCCTTAATATTACATAATTATGGATTTTCTAAAACGGGTATTGTTGGAGTTACCCAGCCAAGACGTATAGCGGCTATTTCTGTATGTGAATATATTGCAAAGCAGCTCGGTTCTGTAATTCCTGGAGTAGCGGGTTATAAAATGCGGTTTTGGGATATAACTAATGCTGATACTGTAATTAAAATCATGACTGACGGGATTTTGCTTCAAGAACTAAAAGCAGATAGATTACTTTCAAAATACTCAGTGATCATGGTTGATGAGGCTCATGAAAGAAGCCTGAATATCGATTTTATTTTGGGGTTACTCAAACAGGTTCTAACCGAAAGATCAGATTTTAAAGTAATTATTTCATCAGCAACTATTAATGCGGGTGTTTTTTCAAACTATTTTGATGGATGCCCAATTATTCATATTGATGCCCAGATTTATCCAGTTGATATCAGGTATAAACCCCTGCCCTATAATGATAATTCCGAAATTCTCATTGAATATATAGCAAGTATTGTACAGCATCGTGTACAAGAGACATCTAACGGAGACATTCTTATCTTTTTGCCTGGTGAAAGATTAATTACAAATTGTGTTTTAAAACTTGATCATATTGATAAAAAGAAAAACTTATTTATTGTGCCGCTTTTTGGACGATTACCAAAAAAAGATCAGGAACGTGTCTTCTTAAAAACTCCTGAAGGTATGCAGAAAGTAGTTATTGCAACAAATATTGCTGAGACCAGTATAACAATAGATAACATAAAAACCGTCATCGATTCCGGCTTATCAAAAATAAATTACTACAATCCAAAAACTTTCACCTCTTCATTAATTGAAAGCTCAATTGCAAAAGCATCATGTAATCAGCGAAAAGGAAGAGCGGGCCGTACTGCTCCCGGTGTTTGCTACAGGATGTATGATAAAAACGATTTTAATAACAGACCTACCTATACTCCGGAAGAGATCAAAAGAACTGATTTATCTGAAGTAGTTTTACGAATGTCCGAATTAGGAATAACTGATTTTGAATCATTTGACTTCATAACTCACCCTGGACATGCCGGCATAGCAAGTGCAATAGAGACACTCAGACTGCTGAATGCCATCGATATTGATAATGAATTAACCCCAACCGGGAAATTAATGGTTAAATTCCCGCTGCTTCCAAGGTTTTCGCGAATAATTGTAGAAGCGATAATTAAATATCATGATGTTCTTGAAGAGACAATAATAGCAGCTTCATTTCTTTCGGCACGTTCACCTTTCACCTTACCTGCCGGTGAAGAAATTGAAGCAAGGCATGCTCATCATACATACAGTTCAGAAAGTGGAGATTTTGTTACGTACGTCACTCTCTTCAATAATTATAAAAAACAATTACAGGAATCAGCAAGAGAAAAATTCTGTAAAATTAATTATCTTGAAAAACAGACTATGGATGAATTAGTTAATATCGTTGAACAGCTTTCAGAAATAGTAGCAGAAATTGGCATTCCTATTTTATCAGGCGGTTCCCTGCATGATTATTTGAGTTCTGTAGCTTCAGGTCTTATACAATTTGTCTGTGTAAAAACAGGGAAAAATGTTTATCGAAGTCTTACTACTGATAAAATACATATACATCCCGGATCTATTATGTTTAGAAAATCTCCCTCTTTTATAGTTGCCGGAGAGATAGTAAGAACAAGCAGAATGTTTGCCAGATCTGTTTCCGCGCTAAAAAAAGACTGGTTAGCAGGTATTCATAAAGATCTTGCTGCAAAACTTCTTCCTGACAGACGTAACGCTGAACAAACTGTAAGACCTGACCAAAGAAAGGATGTGAAAAAACAAGATGGTATTTTACTATTTAATAAACGCTATCCTGTTGAACCCTACAAAAAAAACAAAAAAATTGTCGTTATTCCTTTTGAAGATTTGCGGAGAAATTTTAATCTTTTTACACAAGATAGAAAAAAATATAATCATTTACGAATGAAAGTTACTTATAGATCTTTTTCATTTCATACAGGTGATCGACTCGCAAGTATTATGAAAGCGGTACCCTTTATGAAACCCGAAAATGGGATTCTTGACAGACCGCCTCAAGGGAATTTTGAACCGGCAAAAGAACCTGAAATTCTTATTGATAATTTATCTCTATTACTATGTTTTTGCAAAATAAAGAGAAACAGTAAAATTTTAGGATTTATTACTTTAGAAAATGATACAAAAGGTACTTTTTGGTTTAAGAATGTGAAAAGTTTTCATTCAGCAATTGATATTGGACTTTTTAGTCTGGAAATGCTTGCAGATATAATTACTGAAAAAAATGACAAAGATTTACATTCGGTACTGAATGAAACTTATAGAAAACTTACTATGGTTTTTGAGTCATGATTCTGTTGGGTGATTGTCTTACATTACAGATTTTTTTATAATTTCATCCGGCAGCTCTGAGATAAATGTATCAGCCAGATTTCTCTGCAGTATAAACTTGATTGAGCCTTCTCTGTTTTTTTTATCATGCTTTAAAGCCTCAAGATATACTGCAAAATCAGCTATTTTAGTATCAACCGGATAATTGAAATAACGCAGTAAATTATTGACCCTCTCAGCATAATGCGAATCTGTGATTTTCGACATACAGCCTGCTTCCAATGCCCTGGATATTCCCCAGGCTACTGCCTCACCATGTGAAATATGTTCTAACCCGGTTATTGTTTCATATGCATGCCCAAAAGTATGACCAAGATTTAGTTGAGCACGTAATCCATTTTTTTCAAAAGGATCTTCTTCGACATACCGTTTCTTAATAAGTAAAGATTCATAAACCAGTTCCTCAATTATTTCCGGTATTCTGGCAAGGATTTTCTCTTTACTTTTTGTAATTTTCAAGAAAAAATCACCACCTGTAAGAAGACTATGCTTAACAATTTCAGCAAGACCATTTAAATACTCGTGAGTAGATAATGTTTCAGTGAACGGAGTATATATCCTCACTTCTTCTGCGGGATAAAAACTCCCTACAAGATTCTTATATGATTTAAAATCTACACCTGTTTTCCCGCCAAGAGAAGCATCTACCATTGATAAAAGCGTTGTAGGAATAAGAATTAATGAAACGCCTCTCATATATATTGAAGCAGCAAAGGCTGTCATATCACAAACAACTCCACCTCCGACAGCAATAAACTGAGCATCTCTACCCAATCCCAGTGCAACTGCTCTGGTAAGAATTTCCTCAACAACGTCAAGACGTTTGTGTGATTCTCCTCTACCAATTACCATATAATTATTCGGCAATTCAGTTACAAGTTTTACAGTGAACTCATCAAATACATACAGACCATTACGGGAAATTTCCAGTAATTTGGTCCGATCTCTATAAAATGTCACCTGAGTAGCTCTCTGTCCTATTTTGCAGTTGATTTTCATACATTGTTTATACTTCATCATGATCATATTTTCAATGGACGCTTTCATAAAAAATGATAGTTGAGGAAATTTTAGAAATTGAAAACATCTGCTTGATAAAACCCGTTAAATTCATCAGAATGCTTACATGAATTGTTATCTTGATTGGGCATCAACAACACCAGTTCTTCCAAAAGCATTGGAAAATTATTTGGAAATTGCACAAACATTTCCAGGAAACCCTTCGTCTTTACATTCAGAAGGGAAAAAAGCTGCTGCACTGCTTTTACGGCTTCGCAGAAATACTGCAGATTTGTTGGGTATTTCAGCATCAAACCTTATTTTCACATCCGGTGGAACAGAGAGCAATGCTCTCATTCACACTTCACTTTTAAGAAACAGACGACGTGGAGAGATAATAATTTCAGGTATTGATCACCCTTCCGTCTTTGAGTATGAAAAAATTTATAAAGATTTTGGGTTTACTGTGCATATTTTACGAGCGCCGGGTGGATGCATTGATATTCATGATTTTGAAAAAAACTTAACTGAAAAAACCCAGTTTATATCCATTATGATGGTTAATAACGTTACCGGTACCATTCAGCCAGTGAAGGATATGGTTAAAATTAGCCGTGCTTTTGAGCAAAAGACGGGAAAGAAAATCCACTTTCATACTGATGCAGTACAAGCTTTAGGAAAAATTGATTTTTCTTTGAAAGAACTTGATATCGATTCTGCATCATTTAGTTCTCATAAAATTCAGGGTCCTAACGGTATTGGGATGCTTTATGCAAAAAAATTCCCGCAAATGATTCATTCTGGTGGGGGTCAGGAATTCTCTTTCCGACATGGAACAGAATCTTTGGCATCAATCTCTGCTTTCAATACAGCATTGCAGACAGCAAGCAGTAACTATGCAGAAAACCACAAAAGGGCTTCTCTGCTGCAAAAAATAATTGTTGATAATGTACGGGAACATTCTGAATTATATACGCTTCCCATAGATTTAGATAACTCTTCAGTCTCTCCTTATATAACTACTATTTGCTGTTATAAGGTACCGGCAGAAGTAACTACAAGAGTAATGAATGATAGAGGGTTCTCAATTTCTGCAGGATCAGCCTGTTCATCCAAAGACAAAAAAAAGCGTGAGAGAGTTCTCCGTAATATGGGTTTTGATAACAATACAGCCTCAACAGCTATTCGAATATCAACAGGTCCTTCTACATCTCTTGAACAAGTACAACAATTTTGTAATACCCTAAATTACGAAGTCAAACTACTACACAAATTATTAGGAAAACGGTAATATCTTTCCCTATGAATAAAACAGGCCAATTATATTTAATTAAACTAGGTGAAATTGTATTAAAGGGTGAAAACAGAAATTTTTTTGAGCGGAAGCTCCGCCAAAATATAAAAAAGAAACTTTCAGCCTACTCACCTAGATTTGTGACACAAAAAGGAAGATTATTCCTAAGAGTCTCTGATTGTCAGGCCGGGGTTGTATCAGCAGCGTTGCGTACTACTTTCGGAATTCAGGGCTTTTCTCCTGCTCTTTCCGTAAATAAATCTATTAAGGATATCTTAAATGCAGTACTAAAACTGATGTCTGCAGCGCCAAAAGAGAAATGGAATACCACTTTTAAAATTACCTCAAGACGTGCAGATAAAAGCTTTCCACTCTCTTCTTATGAGATTTGCTGCCAGGCAGGTGATGCAGTTCTTAATGCCTATCCTGAAATAAAAGTTAATGTTCATAACCCTGATACGACAATATCAATCGAGGTGCGCGACCGGGCTTATGTTTATATAACCTCCGAAAAAGGTCCGGGAGGACTACCTGTTGGTTGTGCTGGAAAAGGATTGCTCTTACTTTCAGGCGGTATTGATTCTCCTGTAGCTGGTTTCAGAATGGCAAAACGTGGTCTACGTCAGGATGCTATCTATTTTCATACGTATCCGTACACATCTGATGAAGCCCTTGATAAAGTCAAGAAACTGGCTTCAATTGTTTCAGAATTTATTCCAGAGATGAGTCTGTTTGTGGTACCGTTTACTGATGTACAGCTTGAAATAAACAGAAACTCCCGAGATGAGGAAAGAACTCTTCTTATGCGATATGCCATGGTAAAAATTTCAAATATTGTTGCTTCTAAGATATATGCGAAATGTCTTGTAACTGGCGAGGCTCTTAGCCAGGTAGCCAGTCAGACTCTTGAAAGCCTTATTCTGACAGATAGTGCCTCAGATCTCCTGATTTTCCGTCCACTAATTGGACTGGATAAAGAAGAGATTATAGTTACTGCCAAAAAGATTGGAACTTATGAGACTTCAATTCTTCCATACGAGGATTGCTGTACAATTTTCTCTCCGGAACATCCCCTGGTAAAACCGGGAAAAGAGAAATTGACAGAAGTTTACCAAAAAATTAATTTAGATACATTAATTCTGGAAGCCGTGGAAAAAACATTAAACACGAAAATTAAGTTGAATGAAAGTAAAGAGATATGAAATTTCACGGCTGTAGGTTAAAATATATCTTTTTTTAGCACAACCATATCCCGTACTATGCGCAGCAGGCTGAGGGGATTGATGGTGTTGCCCCAAAAAGGTCTTGAACAGCGGATTGTACGGATAATGCGGCGAATCCCTGACTGGATAAATATCTTTCGATATGCCCACAGAAACGCTTTCTCCATATCGGCAGGATCAATTCCTTTAGGCTGATATACGCAGTGAAGCCCGTCATAAAGGTCCCAGTTGCGGTGAAGCAGCCGTCCCTCTGCAGAAAGACGGTTATAGAGAGGAGTTCCGGGAAAGGGTGTGAGCAGGGAAACCTGAAGCAGGTCGAAAGGAAAGGCTGCAATAGCCTCTATATTTTTTTTCAATAATTCAGGGGTATCCAAATCATTTCCGCTTCCCAGCATTGCATACCAAATATGAAGGACCTTTTGACTTGCGAGCAGAGAAGCCGCTTTCACCGACTGCTCAAAGGAAATCCCCTTTTTATAACTATCCAGGATCTCTTGAAGTCCACTCTCCAGCCCGAGGGCCATGATAGAACAGCCGCTGTCAGTCATCTTGTTCAGCAGTAGTGGATGTTTAACCAGCGTATCAACACGGCTCTGGCAGTGCCAGGTAAATTCCCATCCTTTATCCTTGATCCCTTCACAAAGTTGATAGAGCCGTGTGCTGTCAACTGTAAGGTTATCATCACGAAAATCTACTAAAGTCAGCTTTTTCCCTATAGATTTCCTCTTTTTTTCGTTGAATTCAAGCTCACTGATGATGCTCTCAACGCTCCGCTTTCTCCACTGTCGGTCATAAAAGGACCCTACTGAACAAAAGTCGCATTTAAATGGGCAGCCTCTGCTGCTCACAATAAAAACCCGCTCATTATTAAGGATATCTTGAACCATGAACGGAAGAGCATCCAGATCCTGCACTACAGCCTTGGTTTCGGTATGCATTGCCCGTCCCTCAAGGGAATAACACACACCCTCAATATCAGGGGTCTTTTCTCCATGCTGCAGCGCTTCAAGCAGCATTGGGAACGCCTCTTCTCCCTCCCCTCTGACCACATAATCTACTGCCTCATCAGCTAAAGTTTCCTCCGGAAGCGCAGATACATGATGTCCGCCATAGACCGTAATAATACCCGGATCTATTTTTTTGATTCGTTTGCCAATACTCAGGGCAGTACAATAAGTGGGGGTTAGAGAGGTAATTCCGACAACATCAGGATTGAATTCTTTTATAATTGATTCAGTATTTTCTTCGGAAAGAAGAACAACTCGTGTCTCATGACCCTTTTGCCTGCAGGCAGCTTCAATAGAAAGTAAACCAAGGTTAATATCATCGGTCTGATTAAAGAGGCGACTATAACCAATAAGTTTGGCATGCGGGGCAACTAATAATACTTTCATAACTACTATTTTAATAGTATTATATTTTTAAACAAAGTCAATATAGAAAATAGCACTTATGACCGGAAGTATATTGGCGCCTAATAGGTCATTCGTAATAAATTCTATGATTTATCCGATTTTGCGGTCTCTTTCTTTTTTTCAGAAACCTTCTCTTGCTTAGGTGCTTCTGATTTAGAATTAGCAACTGAATTAGAATTTGATTCACCGGTTTTATTATCTGTGACATAGAATCCGCTGCCTTTAAAAATAATTCCGGCACCACCAGAAATAATTCTTCTGACAAGTCCGCTGCATTCGGGACAAGATTTTACTACATCATCGTGAATACCCTGAAAAAGTTCAAATTCATGGTCACACTCTTTACATATATAATCATAAGTAGGCATTGTATTATTGCTCCTGGCTCGTCATATCGATCAATGTTTGTATAAGCATTAACAGCTCTTCACTATCAATTTCCATATTATTTATTATAATTTCATCACTATTGTCAACCAGAATTGATTCTTTCCAGTTCTCTGGCTTTTCATCAAGCTTTCTTATTTTCTCAAGATACTGCTTTTTTAACGTTAAACTAATAACTGTAGTTGCAGCTTTCTGTGTAGTTTCAATGACTCCATACAACGAATAACTATCATTGTCAGAATCTACTGTAATCCATATAGATTCAATACTAACTAGTAATGTATAGGGGATAACACCTTCCAGAAGAGAGAAAAGGTATCTTGGTTTTTCAACATATAGACCGATTAAACCATCATTTATACGTTCTGCAATCTCCAATGGTACAAAAATATCTCTTTTTACGTAAGTTTTATGATAGATTTCATCCATCCCGTATTGTGAGAATATTGCGATTCCATTCTCAGGAACTGCTATCTGCAATCCATTAACAGAGTTCTCCCAGTAAGAACAGGAATCAGTAACTACTTTTTCCCATTCGGTACCAACACATAAAACCGTCTGAAATAACGGCATAGAAAGATTTCCCTCAAGAGCGCCGTAATAACCAATTTCACTTGTATTATAGGTTCCATCCTCTTGATAGACAGGAAGAATCGCTGAAACAGAAAGTCTGTTTGTAATTGATGTAAGATAATCCACAGCATTATCGTCAGGCAGCAAAACCAGTAGTTGATCAGTTAAATCCCCGGAATTTTCAAGGTTTACCGTAATAACAAATTCTCCCTCTCTTCCTAAAGAAGAAAAGAAGGGCTCTTCCTGAAAGGGGGTTTTATGAACACACCCGGTAAAGAGTAGAATAATGAGGATAAGTAACAATAATATATTTATCGTTTTTCTTATTACAAACATTTTTTCACCCAGTTAAAGCTCCTTACTAAATTTTCTCTATTGCTTCAATATCCAGACCAACTTCAATTTCACCGCATGAAACAATACTTATATTTCCAAAATCAGTTTCATGAAGTTTTTCAGTTAGTGTTTCCTGCTTTATATAGTCATTAAAATTCTGAACGGCAGTCTGTATTTCATCCGGTCCTGAAATATGTAGTGCAATTCGATCTGTTACATCCAGATTCCGTTCCTTCCTCAGGTTCTGCACACTTCTAATTATATCCCGAGCTATTCCTTCTCGTATTAGTTCAGGGGTGATTCTGCTGTCGATCCCAACAGTTAACTTTCCTTCGTTTAGAACTTTCATTCCCTCTTTTTCAGAACGCTGAACGACAATAGCTTCTGAATCTATTGTAATAGTACCATTTGAGTAGGAGAGATCAAATGAACCACCCTCAAGAATTCTTTCAATTTTTTCACCTGAAATATTCTGCAGTAATTGGGCAACTTCCTTCATATCCTTACCCAAAGATCTTCCTAAAACCTTAAAATTCGCTTTTGCTGAATAGGAAACCAGATCAGTTTCCTTGGTTCGATACTCAACCTGCTTAACATTGAGCTCCTGCATGATAATAGTTTCCATTTCCTGAAGAATATCAAGTTCTGACTGATCTCTGTTTACTATATAAAATGATTGAAGCGGTTGTCGTGTTTTTAATGCATGTATACTTCTTAAAGCCCTACCCATGGTAACTGTCTGTTTTGTTAAGGCCATTTTTAATTCAAGCTGTAAATCCCGCAAATTATTCTGATACTTCGGATACGCACAAAGATGGATAGATTCTTCCATTTCACCGGTTTTGAGATTGCGGTATATCTCTTCAGTAGTAAAAGGTATAAATGGAGCCGAAACTAAACAGAATTTCATGAGAACTGTATAGAGAGTATTATATGCCTGTATTTTATCACCATCGTTTTCTGAACGCCAAAATCGTCTTCTTGAACGCCTGATGTACCAGTTGTTTAGTAAATCGATAAATTCAACTATTGGCTGACAGGCTTTTTGCAGTTCATACGCATCCAGAGCCTCCGTAACTTTAAGTACAAAGTGTTCAGATTCTGAGATCAACCATTTATCAAGTGGATTCTCAAGCGTTTCTATCCAATCGGAAGATTTAATTGATTCTTCAGGTGAATAACCATCAATATTCGCATACGTAACAAAAAAGCTGTATGCATTCCAAAATGGTATTATAAAACTTTTTAGAACTTCACGAACACCATCATCGGAAAAACGTAAATCCTCAGCACGTACCGCGGGAGAATTCATAAGAAAAAATCTCATTGCATCTGCACCAAAATTATTTACAACTTCCATTGGGTCTGAGTAGTTTCGGAGTGATTTAGACATTTTTTTGCCATCTTCAGCTAAAATAAGTCCATTTGTAATAACGTTATAGAATGCTGGTTTCTTAAATAATCCAGCTGCAATAATTGTTAAGGTATAAAACCAACCACGGGTCTGATCTAAACCTTCACAGATAAAATCAGCAGGAAAATGATTTTCAATAAAATCCTGATTCTCAAAGGGATAATGATTTTGCGCATACGGCATTGACCCGGATTCAAACCAGCAATCAAGTACATCCGGAATACGTCGCATAGTACCTTTTCCATCTGGACCAGGCCATGTTATTTCATCTACAAAGTGTTTATGAAGGTCATCTACCATTACTCCGGATTTTTTCTGAAGCTCCTCTCTTGAACCTATAACTTCAAGATAGTCTGACCCGTCACATTTCCATATTGGGATTGGATTACCCCAGTATCTGTTCCTGCTAATAGCCCAATCTCTGGCACCTTCAAGCCATTTTCCAAATCTTCCCTGCTTTAAATGTTCAGGAATCCAATTTATTTGATTGTTTGCATTGAGCATATCTGATTTTATTTGGGTGACATCAACAAACCAGCAAGATAAAGCCCTATAGATAAGCGGTTCATTTGTTCTATAGCAAAAAGGGTAACTATGTTTTATTTTTTCTTTTCTAACCAGTTTTCCTGCTTTTTTAAGATACTCAATGATACTGTCATCCGCATCCTTAACAAAAAGCCCCTTCCAGTCTGGTACTTCTTCAGTAAATTTGCACTCTGCATCTATCGGGCAAACAACGGGAATTCCAGTAGGTTGTAAAATTCTATAATCATCTTCACCAAAACCAGGTGCAGTATGAACAATTCCACATCCTTCCTCGTCAGTTACATAATCACCAATAAAGGTCCTGAAAGCACCATCTGCTGCGAGATGGTTAAAAAAGGGCATTAGCGGCTCATATTCAATTCCCGTCAGATCAGTGCCTTTATATCTGCCGGTAATTTCAAAAGTGGTTTCATCTTTAAAGTAAGAAGATACCTTTGATGCAGCTAATAGGTAGGATTCACCATTTTCCGTAACTTTTACATAATCAATATCAGGTCCTAAAACCAGTGCTAAATTAGAGGGTAATGTCCATGGCGTTGTGGTCCATGCCAGAAAATAGGTATTTGGTTCTTCTTTGAGGGCAAATCTTACCGTAATTGAAGGATCAAGAACATCCTGATAACCACCAAGATTTACTTCAAAATTTGATAATGGAGAAGATAGCGCAGGACTGTACGGGAGTATATTATAGCCTTCATATACAAGCCCTTTCTCCCAAAGTGTCTTAAAAACCCACCAAATTGACTCCATATAATCAAGATCCATTGTTTTATAGTCATTCTCAAAATCAACCCATCTACCCAGCCTTGAAACAATCTGCTGCCACTCATTTGTATAACGCAAAACGATAGATCTGCACCGTTCATTGAACTTAGCTACGCCATACTCCTCAATCTGAGATTTTCCTGAAATTCCTAAATCTTTTTCAATTTCATACTCGACAGGCAGGCCATGACAATCCCAGCCAAATCGACGATTAACTTTCTTACCCTTCATAGTTTGATATCGAGGAATAATATCCTTAATTGTTCCTGGTACAAAATGTCCAAAATGAGGTAGTCCTGTTGCAAAAGGAGGTCCATCATAAAAAACATACTCCTGACAATCATCTCTGTTATCAATTGATTTTTGGAATATATTATTTTCTTCCCAGAATTTTAAGATTTTTTCTTCCATTTTTGGGAAATTAACTTTTGTATCTACCGGCTTGAACAAAATACCCTCCTAAAGGTAATGAAAAATTGAAAACTTTATTCTTAACAGAATTTTTTTAGATTTGTATCTACCTGTTTTGCATGGATATTTACATACATTCAAATCGAAAACTTCTAAATGAAATTTCTTTATGTTAAAATTCTGAAGTTATCTCATATTACACAACAATATATCTATTACTGTTATTATTTTCAATCGGTATTGACAAGAATACCACCCAATGTTTATCTGTTTATAATGAAAACTTTTAAGTTTCCGAACAGAATTAAAAAATTTGCAAATGTGTTTCACAATAACTCTTTTGAATTATATGTTGTAGGCGGGGCGGTAAGAGATTTTTATGCCGGAAAAGCGGTAAAAGATTATGACTTTGCCACAAATGCTGCACCAGAACAGGTCACAGCACTTTTCCATCATACTATTCCTACGGGAATTGAACATGGTACGGTTACCGTTATGTTTATGGGAGAGGGTTTTGAGGTTACCACATTCAGATCAGAAGGCGCTTATACCAACTCCAGACATCCGGATGAAGTAAACTTTATTGGAAGCATAACAGACGATTTAAAGAGACGTGATTTCACGATTAACGCTCTTGCTGTAAACACGCTAACCGGCGAACTCATGGACAATCATCAGGGTATCTCCGACCTAAAAAATAAGATAATTCGTGCTATAGGAGTCCCTTCGGAACGATTTAGTGAAGACAGCCTGAGAATGCTGCGGGCATTTAGATTTTCTGCAGTTCTGGGTTTTTCAATAGAAGAGAAAACTATTGCTGCAATTGAGTCCTGCAGTTCAGAAATTGTACATGTTTCATATGAGCGAATTCAGGAAGAATTAAATAAAATCCTTGCAGCTCTATACCCTTCAATAACTCTTTTTGCCATGGAAACATGCGGCCTCCTGCAATACTTGCTGCCTGAACTCACAGACTGTATAGGAGTTGGGGCAAAAGGTCCTGATAAGATTGATACCTTTAGTCATTTATGCCGGAGTTGCGATGGAGCCCCACAATCAAATGTACTTGTTCGATGGGCAGCACTTTTGCATGATATCGGGAAGCCTGATACTGAAAAATATGATTTCGAAAAAAATAAAACAATTTTTCATGGTCATGATGAACTCTCTGCAGATATAGCTGATAAAATACTGAGAAGGTTAAAATTCTCTAACCAATTTCGTAAAGAAGTTATACATCTCATTAGTAATCATATGTTTAATTATACACCTGATTGGTCTGATGCTGCAGTAAGACGATTTATAAGTCGTGTTGGAACTAATTCAATACACAACCTTATTCTGCTCCGCGAGGCAGATTTTTATGGGGCTACTGGAACGAAACCATACAGATTGATGCTTCCCGGGCTTATTGAACGTGTAAATAGTATGTTGATTGACAATGCAGTAATTAAAATTGCAGATTTAGCAATTAATGGTAAGATTTTGATGGAGTCAGGAATAAAAAAGGGACCGGTCTTAGGAACTATTCTTAAACTTTTGTTAGAAGCTGTCATTGATGATCCTACTCTTAATACAACGGAAACTTTACTCAAAATAGCAAATAAAATGTATGAAAGATATCATCTAAAATAAATTTCAAATATTAACCCAACTATTTTAGAAGTTTCAGTTTATATACAATTGGCCCAGGCAGACTACTTTTCAGGATTAATACTCTGATACGCTAACCCTGCGGCACTTTGTTCAGCTTCTTTTTTATTTCGGCCCTCTCCTGGTCCATAGGCCATACCGTTAACTTCGACATTAATCCAAAAAACCTTATCATGATCAGGACCTGTTTTTTTGACAACAGTATATATGGGATAGGATTTGAATTTTTTTTGCACAAATTCCTGAAGAAGAGTTTTATAATCTTTTTTATGTTTATTTGCCAAAACTTTATTGATTTCAGGAATCAAGCTGGCTAATATGAACGTTTTTACTGCTTTCAAACCGGAATCAAGATAATATGCCCCAATTATAGCTTCAAGACAATCAGCTAAAATAGCTTTTTTATTTCTACCGCCAGAGTATTCTTCACCCTTACCGATAAGAATAAAATTATCAACTTTCAATTTTTTTGCAATTTCAGAAAGGCTGTCCTCACTAACAACAAATGACTTGATTCTGGCAAAGTCCCCCTCATCCATGTCTGTAAGTTGGGTATATAGATACTCACTTACAACCATTCCAAGAACACTATCACCTAGGAATTCCAGTTTTTCATTATTTTCAACGAGGCCTTGATATTCATTAGAGTATGATCTGTGTGAAAAAGCAAGGTTCAGAAGCTGGAGCTTCCTGAACCTTATACCTACATGCTTTTCAAATAATAACAGCTCACGTTTTCTGTCCGAATTAATATCTGGACAGGACGCAAGCCGTTTTTCATTTATCAAAGACATTGCCTGATATTAAAGCTGTGATTTCAGATAGTCTACAGCATCCTTCACAGTTTCAAAATCATTAGCTTTTTCATCGGGAATAGTAATTCCCATCTCTTCTTCGATAGCGTATACAAGTTCATATGTATCCAGACTATCGGCACCAAGATCCTTCCGAAAAGAAGAATCCAAGGCAATTGATTCTTCATCAATTTCCAGTTTCTCTGCTATTAAAGTTTTCATTTTAGCAAAAAGGTCATCCATAACTTAATCTCCTTATTAATGATTAACCAATATCTTCAAGATTCAAAACCTG
>JABMQR010000056.1 GCA_013202335.1 Bacteroidota bacterium | reverse complement strand
GAATATCAAAGATATATTAAATCTTCTTCAAAAAAATGATAAAGTGACTGAGTCTATTGTAAAACAGCTTGCCACCTGGATTGGTGTTGCTGTAATAGATATCATACATATTATAGGGCCGGAAGCAGTATTTATTGGTGGCAAGATGGCTGTGCTCGGAGATGCCTTAATCCAACCGATAAGAGAAATAGTTTCAAGGTATTTATTTGGTGACCAAAAAGTAGAGGTAAAACTTTCAGAGATATCAGAAGATGTAGTATCAATTGGTGCTGCTATCTATGCGACTATAAGATGGCTAGAGAAAAAGAGTACCGAGCGCGTGTCTCTTAAAGGGGGGTGGTATACTTAAAATAAAATTTTGAAAAAACTAAACTATTACAAATATGAAGGTTCTGGCATAGCAGTCTGTAAACATATCTTGAAGCCAGGACATTTTAGATTATCAAAAAGAAATAATAGATCTTTACTATGGAATGTTGGGGGAACATATTCACTATACATCAAGTGGTGATGATTTTGCCACCCAGACTACCTTATTTATGTCCCCTGAACTGTTCAGAAGATTGATTAAGCCGTATTTCAAAAAAGCGGATAAGCTATATCAGGAAATATACAGCTGCAGCCTTTTTACATCACTCCTGTGGCAGCGTCTTTCCCGTAATCGAAGATTTAATTTACTGTGGGGTGGATATTTTAAATCCGATTCAACCTAAAGCCAAGGATATGGAACCGGAAAAACTAAAGAAAGCTTACGGGGGGGGGATGATTGTTTTTCACGATAGTATCGATACCTAGGAGCTCCTTCCTTTTGCTGAGCGGGACAGGATTGAAGAGGCTGTCAAGGAGACGATAGAGATACTGAATAAAAACGGTGGTTATATATTTGCCGCTGCTCGCAACATCCATGAGGATGTACCACCTCAGAGCCTTGTCTATATGCTGGAGGCTGCCAAAAAGTACGGCGAAAAAAAGGAGGATGATATATATGTGACGGGCAGGGAGAAGGTTATTAATGCACTTGAGCATAAAGAAACGGCCGGTGTTCCGAAATTTATCTGGTATCACCCGGAGGTAAAGCTGAGACTGGCTGAGAAATTGAATATTGAGGGGAAAAACCTAGATGCGGAACTTGGCAATGATCTCTTACAGGACTGGGTCTCAATAAACAGGGAGATGGCCCGTGAAGTCCCACAGGGTCAGGACTTTGTAGATGAATGGGGAATCAGGTGGAAACGGGATGGCTTTTATAATATGGTCGTTGAGCACCCACTTCAGGGCTGCAGCAAAGAGGAGATAATAAAATACCCCTTCCCTGATCCCTTTGTAGATGAAAGGTTTAAAGGGCTGGAAGAATTGATTGATAAGTACGGACAAACAAGGTTTATCGGGGCTGATGTCTCTGGCTCCATTTTTGAGCCGGCTTACCATCTCAGAAATATGGAGAATTTAATGATGGAAATGGCTACCGGAGCTGAGGAAGTAGAATTATTATTTGATAGATTAGCGGAGTTTACTGAGACTGTAGCCATCGAATCACTGAAACGCGGTGCTGACTGGATCTGGCTGGGGGATGATATTGGAACCCAGAGGGGAATGATAATGTCTCCTGATATGTGGAGGAAATATTTAAAACCGCGTTTGAAAAGAGTTATTGAACATATTAGAGATTATAAGTTAGATACCTATATAGCATATCATTCCTGTGGTAGTATGCATCAGGTGATCGGTGATCTGGTAGAAATAGGGATTAATGCCTTAAATCCAATCCAGCCTAAAGCCGCCGGGATGGATCCCTTCAAGATTAAGAAAGAGTTCGGTTCAAAGATTACCCTGGTTTGTGGTCTTGATACTCAGGAATTCATCATTAAGGCATTGCCTGCTGATGTGAGAAAAAGAACCGGGGAATTAATTGATAGATTAAGCCAGGGCGGGGGTTATATCTACGCTGTGTCTCATACTCTTCAGCCTGATGTCCCGTTGGATAATATTATTGCTATGCTGGAAGTACTGGATAATAGTAGATTATAATTTTGTTCGTTCTTTTAAACAAACAAAAAAAGTTGTAAAATGAGGGGAGGGGGGTGAAGTCAGGTCAATCAATTAGTATTAGAATTTTGTAGCATTCGGCGACTTGGCAACTTACCGATTGTAAGTTGTATTAATGGTGGTTTCATAATGAAAGTATGCAAATCGTAGTAATTAACTACAATGTATACGGGCAACAAATGAAACCGATAACATTTAGGAGGTGTTGACGTATGAAGAAGTTAGTGCGGTTAGTTTTAGTTCTTATCTTAGCGTGTACTATGTGTACTATCGTAATGGCACAGGGAGAGCAAAGCACGGCAAAAAAGGATGGTGACTACTTTTTTGGACATGGTACTTTGTATATGGGAGATGAATGGATGAAAATCACTGACAAGGCTATCCATTTATACTGTGAAGATCAGGGATGGACGGTTGTTACCCAAAATCCAGATTTGAAAGCAGAGCAGCAAATAAAAGATATGCATTATTTTGTAGCTCAGGGTGTAGATGGTATTATCTGGTCTCCTGTTGATTCTCAAGCATGTGTAGATGTTGCAGAGTATTGCAAAGAAAATGGAGTACCTACTGTTACCTATAACACAGATGTAGAGACTGATGCGGTTCCAATAACTGTTTTATTTGATGCAAATTTAGCTGCTGTTACATTGGCAGAAGAGGCAGTCAAGTTCATACGAGAGTCTAGAGGAGAGGTAGCTGGGGTTGTTATAAGCCTTCAGGGTGATGCCTCAAATGATTCAGATAGGACGCGTGCTGAAGGATACAAAGCAGTCTTTTCAAAATATCCGAACATTACATTTGTGGAATATTTTACCATGAGTAAAATGGTTGTAGCTCAGCAGAATACATTTAATGCAATCCAGCAGTTTGGAAAACCCGTTGCTATTGTTTCACAGAATACTACAAATGCACGTGGTGGAATGAATGCCCTAGAAGCACAGGGTATGTTGATACCGAATTCTAATCCCTCAGAACATGTTTTTATTGCATCTATCGGTGCCCCGCCAGATTATTTAGATCTTATGAAAGAAGGCCTATGTGATCGTGCGTATGTTCAGCCAAACCTTTTTTATGGACCCCTGGCACTGGAACTGCTAAAAATTGTAATTGAGAACGGGGAAGATGCTCTTCCTGCAATTGGTTCAACCGTTACAGCAGCAGATATCCTTATAAAAGGAGGATATCATGATATAGGCCCCTGGGAAGAGGCAGTATGGGCTCCTGCTCAAGTAGGTGAAAGTTATGGGCACAGATGGCTTAAAGTTCAAGGTATGCTGGTGACTCCAGAGAATGTTGATGATAATAAAATTTGGGGGAATACTGCTAGAGCTTGGTTAAAGTAAAGTAGCGAATACTGTACATTAGGACTTCGCTGGTGAGAGATTGTATACATACTACATAAAGCTCTTTCTGAAAAAGTGTCTATATGTTTTTAACGAAAGATATGATATATGGTATCATCAGAGCATCTGATTGCACGAAAAACGGCCGAATATCGGCAAAACTCTTGCACCTGCGGAGTTCTAAATGTACCGAAAAGACGATAAAAAGCAATTATCCTTTGAAGATTTTGTTCGTCAACATCCACCGCTAGGTCAAATTCTCCAGCCTAATTCCCTGGGATGAGTTTGAAGATGAATATGCCGGGCCTTTTGCAAGGCTCTTAATATATGGTTATCGGGACCAAAACCTGGCAGGCTGCCGAAAGACACTGCTGTGAAAAAAGAAGAGAGAAAGCAGCAGTGTACCGATGAGGTGGATCGTATACCGATTGAAGAAAAGTTTGGTAATACCAAACGGTGATATGGACTAAATAGAATCATGGCTAAAGGTAAACGTACCAGTGAGAATACCATTGGAATGATCCTACTGGTGATGAATTTGGATAAAATCAAAGTTAGGATCTTTTTATGGCCTGATTATTTTCCCCTTGGCTGTGGGCCGAGGGGCTTAAAATGGAGTTTTTCAGGAAGCTCTACATATGGTTCTCACCGGCAGTTTTCTTATTAGTTTCGGTGTGACCATTCAAAACAAAAACTGAGCCTAAGGAAAGTTCAAATGGCACAAGATCTTAAAAAAACACCTTTTCTGGAAATGTGCAACATTCATAAATGGTTTGGGAAAGTACATGCAGTCAATGGCGTAGATTTAACCGTTGACAGCGGCGAGGTTGTTGCTGTCATTGGTGATAATGGCGCAGGTAAGTCGACCTTGATAAAAATTCTGGTTGGTCTCATTTCAAAAAATAAAGGGGATATATTTTTGGAGGGAAATCATGTTGACATCAAGAGCATACACGATTCTCGAAAACTTGGTATAGAACCACTTTATCAGGATCAGGCAATAGTTGATTGTATGAAGGTTTTCCAAAATATTTATTTAGGACGTGAACAATATAAGAAGTATGGACCCTTTAATTTTTTGGATTTACAAAAAATGAAAGATGAATCAGAAGTATTAACGAGAAAACTAGGGTTAAATATTTCATCACCGGATCAAGAAATGAGATTCTGTTCTGGAGGCGAGAGGCAAGGAGTAGCTATCGCTCGCACTATGTGCTTTAAAGCAAAATTAGTAATTTTGGATGAACCAATAACAGCTTTATCACTTAAGGGTGTTAAACAGGTGATGAATTTTATCACCGAATTAAAAAAAAATAACATCGGTGTTATTATCATTGAACATAATCTGGGACATGCATATTCGGTAGCTGACAGATTTGTCATTATGTCAAGAGGAAAAATTATCAAAAATGTAAAAAAGACTGAAACCACATTAGATGAATTGGAAGAAATTAGCATAAATTTATAATTGTGTTGCAGGAATTGGCGCAAATATGAAACTAAAAAACAAAGTTAAAATATTTATAAAATTGCAGTTACTTGATAACCTTTCTTGGGTTTTAATTGTTGTGTTTTATCTGTTTTTTGCTTTATTGCGACCAGCAGGAATGCTTCAGTTGCGCACCATAATCTTTATTATATATTCGTCTATACCATTGGGATTTTTGGTATTTGGTACAAGTCTATGTCTTATTGGTGGAAGAATAGACCTGTCAATAGCTGAGGTTTGCGGTTTTGTGGCTATGCTATCTGCTCTTATTGTTACTAGATGGGCTCCATTTATTCCACCACCATTTGACGTGCTAGTTCCCCTATTAATTGGTGCTGGTTGCGGTTTTCTTAATGGTTTTCTTGTTGGGATAATAGGACTTAACCCGTTTCTGTCCACTCTTGGTACCTCTTTGGCTTTTAATGGAGCAACCCTTCTACTGCAGAGTTATCCGGTCTATAAGGGCTTTTCAAAACCCTATTTGGCAGTAGGTGGAATTAATTATATCTCTATTATCATTATAGTACTTGTTGTTGTTCTGTTGCAATTGATACTGACCAGAACAGGGTTTGGAAGCCATATTTACGCTATAGGCGGTAATGCTCAGTCTGCTGAAATGGTTGGTATCGATCCAAAAAGAATGTATGTAGCCCTTTACACATTGAGTGGAGTTTTTGCTGGTTTTTCAGCACTTTTTTATACAGGATTTTTACGAGCTGTTCCTCCGGGTCTTGCAGATGGTAGTGTATTTTTAGCATTTGGCGGTGCCATTATAGGTGGTATTAGTCTCGAAGGTGGGAGAGGTTCAATGCTTAATGCTTTTGCTGGAGTTCTCTTACTCGGGCTCATGGAGGCTGGTTTATCAATGTTTAATGTATCTCCATTTTTAAGGAAAGTTGTTTATGGCATATTGGTTGTCCTTGCCATCATGCTAAATCAATATCGTAATACCGTAAGAGATAAACTATTGATGCCTGTTATCGATGAAACTGATAAAATCAAAGAATAACACTGCGAGGAGGAAGCATGACACCAAAGCAGCGACTTATAACTGTTCTTGATAAAGGTATACCTGATCGTCTTCCAGCAACAACACATCATGTATTTGATCCTTGGCTTAAACAGTACATGGGCGGTATAACCAGAGATGCATTTTTTGAGGCGCTTGGTTTAGATGCGATTAGATGGGTAATTCCAGTTCTCCCAGATACTAGTCGCGGAGAATTCTTTGCTGACAATGAGGGACAGACAGATTTTTTAGAAATTAAACGTATTGTTTCGAATTCTTGGAGAATTTTTGAACACAGGACTCCAAATGAAAATGGAGAAATTGTAAATATTTCTATAGAGACGCCAAAAGGTTCATTACATGCAGTACTTCAAGAAACCCCTTTAACTACCTGGGTAATAGAACCACTTCTGAAAGAAAAGACGAATATTGAACTTTTTCAGGCTTATCAAAGTTGGCCGATATGTAATGTAGAAGAAGTTAACCATCAGTATGAAGAATTTGGCCAGAAAGGAATTATTAGAGGTTTCATCATCCCTTCCGAGCTGTATGGGCAACCTGGATGCTGGCAAGATTTTTGCTGTCTGAGAGGTACCGTAAAGGCGATCTTAGATACGTTTGATGATCCCCAATGGGTTCATCAATGTCTATCGGTGTTGTTGGAAAGAAAGCTTCATTATGTACAAAGCCTAGCAGGGGCAAAGTACGATCTCATAGAACTTGGCGGTGGAGATGCTTCAACAACTGTAATTTCTCCTGACATATTCAGGCAATTTGTAGCTCCTTATGATTCACAAATTATTGAAGCGTGTCATGCTCAAAATCAGAGAGTGGTATACCATACATGCGGCGGTATGATGCCTATTTTGGAGGATATTGCTGCAATGAATCCCGATGCAATGGAAACGTTTACACCACCGGATATGGGCGGTGATGTGGATCTTGCAGCTGCAAAAAAAAGAATTGGCGACAAGGTTTGCATGATTGGGGGGTTCGATCAGGTGCATTATTTGTCCGGCGTTGAAGATTCTGTAACTAGGGAAGAGGTTCAAAGATGCTTTAACGAGGCAGGTGAGGGTGGAGGATATATTCTCTGTCCAAGTGATCATTTCTTTGATGCCGAACCAGAACTACTAGCAGCTTTTGCCGACGAAGCTAGTAAGTGCACATACTCTTAATATAGGAGAAATATCAATGAGACCGAGAGAGCGATTGCTACAGATTTTAAAACATAAAAAAGCTGACCATGTTCCCTGGTTTGGTGATTTGGATTACTGGGCTACTTCTCTTATATGTCGTGGTCTTAAACCAGAAGATTTTGTTCGTAGTGATGCATATCTAGAGTGGCATCGAGAATTGGGTGTAGGATTTTACCTTCAAGGATGCTTTCCTTTTAAGGAGCTGTTTCGTTCATGTAACGTTACAGAAGAGGTAATTAATGGTATACGATCTAGAACGATTTCTACTCCAATTGGCAGTATAACAGAGCGGTGGAAATGGCTTCCTAATTCTTTTAGTGAAGCACCTATAAAACACTTCGTTGAAACAGACAAAGACTTGAAGATTTATCAATATGCATACTCGCACTTAGCATATGAGCCTGATTATGAGTTCCTACATATGAGAAAACAGCAGATAGGTGATTATGGTGTACTTCTGGCATATATGCCAAAGAGTCCTCTCATGCAGCTTATAGCTTTGGATTCAGGCATTATGAACGTAGTTTTACTTGAAATGCAATTTCCTTCGCTTTTTCATGAAGTTATTAACTGCATGAAAAGTACACTTTCTGCAGCTTGTTCAATTGTTCTTGAAAGTCCTGCGGAAATAATAATGATTCCAGAAAACTTATCATCGGAAATGGTTGGGCCTCATTATTTTGAAACGTATATGCGGGATTATCAGTCTCACTGGTCACAACAGATTCAGCAATTAGGTAAACACTCTTGCATTCATATGGACGGTACTCTTAAAGGCTTACTAAAAGAGGTTTGTTCTGTTGGGTTGTCGTTTATTGAAGCCTGTACTCCAGACCCTGTAGGAGATGTTCCTGTCGAGGAATGGGATACCTACACCGAAGCCAACAGCACGATTATGTGGGGCGGTATTCCGGGGCCTTATTTTACAGATTCTGTCACAGATGAAGAATTTATTCATTTTGTTGAAAGAGTTCTTACAGTAATGCGAAGAAAACCTCAATATGTATTAGGGGTAGCAGATCAGGTTCCCCCCGATGCGTTGACATATCGGGTAGCTATGGTTCGAGAACTTGTAGAAGAGCATGGGAGGTATGAGTGAAAGAAATAATGACTCCAAAAGAAAGGGTTAAAAAGGCAATTAGTTTTTCATTTCCTGATCGTCCACCCATTTCTCATGCGGTTCTCCCTGCTGCTCAAATAGCTTATGGCGAAGAGCTGGAGGAGATTCTCCAATCTGTCGATGAAGATTTTGGTTGGTCCGAGTTACCGGATCTTCAACCAAAGGATTTTCCTCCTCAATATAAAACAGGAAGAAACGTTGATGCCTTTGGTACTGTATGGTACGGAGGAAAACTTGGTATTTGTGGTATCCCAAAGGAAGTGCCTTTAGAGGATCTTGAGCTATACAAACACTATCAATGGCCTGATTTTTCGGTTGGGCCACCTAGTCATAGACTGTACAGTGGGCATGTAGATCGTTCAAACAAAAAGTATTATGCAAGAGGTGGTTGGATTGTCTATTTTGAGCAAGCTCAACAGCTTCATGGTTTTAATCAACTTATGATGGATCTCGCTCTTGGTGTTAAACAAAATGAAGCCTTTTTACAAGATTTACTGGAATTTAATTTACGATATATAGACAAATGGCTTGAGGTGGGATATGACGGTCTACATTTTGCAGATGATTGGGGAACGCAGAGATCCTTAATGATATCTCCGGATTTGTGGAGAAAATACTTTAAACCGGCTTATAAAAAGATGTTTGAGAAAGTTATAAATGCAGGTGTAGATGTGCATTTTCATTCGGACGGGCAAATCAGTGAAATTATACCAGATTTGATCGATATTGGAGTCAAAGTTTTAAACTGCCAAGTAAATGTAATTGGTCTAGATCTGATTAAAAAAAATTATGCAGGGAAAGTGTGTTTTAGGACTGATCTAGATAGACAACATGTAATGATGTTTGGTAAACCCGATGAAGTAAGAAAACATATTCGTGAGGTATTTACACACGTTGGGAGTGCTGCGGGCGGCGTTATCGCATGTGGAGAAATCGATGATGGTACGCCAATAAAAAATATACGTGCCATGTACGAAGAATTTTCACACTTCAGTTTTAATTAATAAGTGGATTGTTATTTATGAGAAGAGAACTGGTTCAAAAAGCATTACACCATAATTATCCGGCAAGAATCCCGATGCTTTATTTCAATGGGCATAAGGAGAAATCAGATATACTTCTTGTTGATGTTGTTAATCATCATATCAAAACAAATACTGGAATCATTTCTGAATGGGATTTTCTTTGGGATCAATTGGATGGGACAAGTCGCTCATCCAGTAATATCGAACGACAATCCATTATCTTCTTTTTCTGCTCCGGATCCCCGTAAGTCTGAGTGTTTTGTCTTGCTTGATACGTATAAGGAACATTATGGGTTAGATCGTTATTTTATTGCCTCTTTTGGTATTCCTGGGTTCACAATTATGACTTTACTATTGGGGTTTTTAAAAACCAGTATCTATTTGGCCAGCTCTGGCGAAGTAAAAGGAATAACCGGTAAGTATTTTGCCAAGAAAAAAATGAAGGCGGCATCGAAAAAATGTTCTGATATCAAATTACAAAAGGAATTATGGCAATTAAGTGAGCGGCTAACCGGGATAAATAGATACTGTGTTAAAAGTCAACTCACAAACTCTCCTTTAGACACTGT
>JABMQR010000006.1 GCA_013202335.1 Bacteroidota bacterium | reverse complement strand
TCATGGTAAACTTCGCAGGAATATTTGAAGTGTATTTACTTGCCTTACAAGGGCTTATTTGCTTTCCTGTCAGGCACTAATTAGCAACCTTTCCATTCTCTTCCGGTATAAACAGACAGCTGTCTATTGGAACACAAACGGTAATTTTTAACCCTTTGTTTAATTTAACTTTGCTGAATAGTAAAAGTACAAATCCTTCCCAGCTGCATTCCACAAAATAACCTCTGCCGCTATATTCAGATCCCGTAACTTCAGCATGTGGAAAAATATTACAGGAATCATTGTGAATAGAATCATTTTTTTGACAAATCCCGGTGTTTTCAGGTCGGAAAAAAAGATATCCGGGCTTAGATTCATTCTTTGCAGAGATATCCTGCCGCTTCAAATACTGCATAATATGTTTATTCTGATTTGTATCTGCTATGGCACACGTATTTGATGCATGATTTGTAATTTCAGCCGGCAGTAGTGTTGACCTGCCGAAAAATTGCGCTGAAAATCTGGTTTTTGGGAACGAATAGATATCTTCAGGTGTACCAATCTGCTCAATTGTACCATTATTTATCATTATTATCCGATCACTAATTGCAAGAGCCTCTTCCTGATCATGTGTTACATATATTGCAGTAACTGACAGATCCCTCTGAATGGTACTGATCTCCTTTCTTAAAGATTTTCTTAACTGAGCATCAAGAGCAGAGAGGGGTTCATCCAGCAAAAGAAGTTCAGGGTTAGGGGCTAATGCTCTGGCCAACGCAACCCGCTGTTTTTCTCCACCGGATAATTCATCAGTAGGCCGCTTGTTATATCCACTAAGTCCAATTATATCCAATAACGCATTTGTTTTTATTAAAGCTAGTGTTTTATCAATATTTTTTACTTTAAGCCCATAACTTATATTTCGTTCAATATTCATATTAGGGAAAAGAGCATAATCCTGAAAAACAAATCCAATGGCTCTGTCCCAAATTGGAACAGTAAGCAAATTTTTTCCATTTAAATACATCGTCCCCTCGTCAGGATCCAGCAAACCGGAGATGATTGAGAGCGTGGTTGTTTTACCGCACCCGGAGGGTCCGACCAGAGATACGAATTCCCCTCGTTGTACAGAAAATGAAATATCGAGGGTAAAATCAGTATATACTTTTTTTATTCCCTGTAAATTTAACCCGGATTTTGTTTCAGATATCATAATTTTTCCCTCAGGTACTCAAAAATTGAAAAGAGAATAATACACATAGCAACCAATAACGTTCCTACTGCACATGCGGCGTAAAAGTTATATGAACCAATAAGTCGGTACAGTAATATAGGTATAGTAATTGTATGTTCATCAGAAAGTATTAAAGTTGCATTTATTTCACCCAGAGAGATAGCAACCGCAAACACTGATCCGGAAATAATGGCATTTTTTAGTAATGGCAGTTCAATACTGAAAAAGACCCTTACCGGTTTCGCTCCCAGGGATAAAGCCGCTGATGAATATGATCGGCGCATGTTACGCAGAGCCGGCATCACAGACCTCAGTATAAACGGTAAGGTAATTACTGCATGGGCAGCAACAATCAGCAGACGGTTAATAGACATGCTGCCTGCAATGTTTGACAGTAAATAGTACCCCAAACCTAATATGACCGAGGAAACAGCCAGAGGTAACATAAACAACAGCTCAGGGATATATGATTTACGCGGTGTAACAGCAATGGTAAAATATGAAAGCCCTATTGCTGTCGGCACAGCAACCGCCGCTGCAGTTAATGCAAGTAACAGGCTGTTTTTAAAAGCTGCTGCAGTGAGAGAAAGAGTCCCCTGACTAATATTGAACAATTGTTTATACCATTTAAATGATAACTGAGCAGAACTTCCTCGTGTCAGCTGCGTTTGAAATGAACGGAAAACAACAGAAAATATAGGTGCAGTTACAAATAACACAGCAACAGCAATATACAAACCGATAATGATTGAACTAGCAGTTGAAGGCCTCATCAAGGCACTTTTCTGTGAAATGGGTCTCTTATATCCAGCAATATTCCGCATCATTTTTTTTTGGGAAATCAAATAAATAAGCAATATAACTGATGAAATAGTTATCGATATAATGGCAAGTCCTGCAGCTGAATGCAAATTAAATGATACCCGTGCCTGTCGATATATTTCTACCTCTATAGTAGAGAACCAGGGTCCCCCGCCAAGAACCAGAATAATAGCAAAACTGGTAAAACAAAATAAGAAAATCAATGCAGCTGAAGAGAGAACAGCGGGATATATTTTAGGTAAGGTTATTGAGAAAAAAGTTTTAAATTTTTTCGCCCCCATTGTATAGGAAGCAAGTTCAGAATTGTCTGAAACCTGTTCCCAGTATCCGGTAATCAGGCTAATACATATAGGGAAATTGTAGAAAGCATGAGCAAGAATTATTGCTTTGAAAGAGTAGAGGATTTTTAGGGGGGGCTCAGATGTATTGAATATCTGCATAAGAAAATTATTAAGAAACCCATTGTTGCCGTAAAAAATGACAAACCCCAAAACAACGATAATTGAAGGCAAAACAAACGGTACAGCACTGACTGCACGTATAATAAATTTTCCTTTAAATTTAAATTGTGAAAGAAGGTATGCTCCGGGTAATCCAATGGCAATAGCCAATAAGGTACTCAGAAGAGCCTGGAGGGTGGTAAAACCGGTAATCCTCCAGATATATGATGATTTGAGAAGTGTGGCAAAAACAGCAAGTGAAAAAACATTAGCATCGTTCACAAATGCCTGTCGTAAAACCATGAAAACAGGCAAAATAAAAAGAGGAACAAGCAGGAGTATCCCAAAATATGCAAGAAATGAGGTAAACCTGAATGTTCCTTTGTTGTAACCTTGAGCCATTATTTACTCATTAACTCCGTCCATTCTGCCAGGCGCTCATCAAGATGAAGGGCAGTATCTTCTGCCGGTAAGGAGAGCTGGATAGCGGGTTTTGGGGCGAAATTAAAGGACTCGGGGAGAGTAATATCATTTACCACAGGATACATCCAATTTGTAAGAGGTAATCCTTTCTGAACATCCTCACTTAGCAGAAAATCTATAAATAATTTAGCAGCAGTAAGATTTTTCGTGCCTTGTACGATGCCTGCTCCTTCAATCTGTAAGTAATGTCCTTCTTCAAATACTAAAGCCTGATATCTATCTGTATCTTCATATTCAACATGGTAGGCTGGGCTGGTGGTATAACTCAACACAATGGGTGCTTCACCTGCAGTGAATAATCCATAACCGGTATCCCAACCATCAGTAACCGTAAGAAGATTTGGTTTAAGCTGCTCCCAGAAATCAAGATACTGATCCTGAAACACTGCAACTGTCCAGTGAAGTAATCCCAATCCGGGTGAAGAGGTCCTTGGATCCATGATAATTATTCGTTTTTTGAAATCAGGTGAAAGAAGATCTGATAATGATTCAGGTTTATTAACAAGTACTTCAGTATCATAAATGAAAGCAAAAAAACCATAATCATAAGGTGTTAAATGATAGGTGGGATCAAAGTGCAGGTCTGCTGGTACTGAAACAATTGAGGGGCTTTTATAAGCTAAAAGAACTTCCTCATTTAGTGCTCGATATAGCAAATTGTTATCAATACCGATGATGATGTCTGCTTTTGGGTTGTTTTTTTCAAGTATAACTTTTTGCAGCACCTGGCCGCTGTCACCAGCTGAAATCATATTAACTTTGATTCCTGTCTCTTTTTCAAAACTCTCAATGATAAATGGACCGGGACCCCATTCTGATACAAATGAGTCATACGCGTAAATGGTCAGTTCGGTCTGCACGGGGGCAGGTGAGCTGCTTGCTGATTCCTGACTGCCGGAACTAAAGACCATAGATAACGGCAATAGCAAGAAAACAGTCAGAACAAAGAAGGTGATCTTTTTCATTAGGTACTCCTGAGATAGTGTTTGTTCTGTCTGTGGGGATACATGAGCATAGTTAAGCAAAAAATGCTTATGTCGATCCCTTCGC
>JABMQR010000055.1 GCA_013202335.1 Bacteroidota bacterium | reverse complement strand
TTCAGAAAACTTCACTAATAGGTAGCGCTTTCAAAAATACCTATTTCTGAAAGCGCCTCGAAAAATTTAAAATTCAGGTAAGCATGAATCCAGGTAACTTTATTAAAATTACCTCATGTACAACAGAACTGAGATGAAGTAAGATAGATTGATGAATTTAATAGTCGTTTATACAAGCGAGGGTTTTTCAGAATTATTAGTCTTGAAGATGAGGTATACAAATGGCAGTTGAGATAAAAAGAGTTGTGACCAAGCGCGATTTGCGAAAGTTTATCATGCTTCCTTTTAAGATATATAAAGGGAATACCTGTTGGATTCCTCCACTGATCATGGATGAGTATAACTCTCTGAGAAAAGATATCAATCCCTCTTTTGATTATGCTGAAGCAGAGTATTGGCTTGCTTATAAAGATGGCAAGCTTGTGGGACGGATAGCCGGAATCCTGAATCCCCCTGCTGTAGAAAAGTGGGGTGTAAAAAATGCCCGGTTTGGCTGGGTGGAATTTATTGATGATGAGGAAGTTGCCAGGGCTCTCTTTGATACAGCAGAAAATTGGGCAAAAGAGCATGGGATGGAAGGTATTCAGGGTCCTATGGGATTCATTGATACTGATAATGAGGGAATGCTGGTTGAGGGTTTTGATGAACTGGGAACGCTCCCTATGATTTACAACCATGCATACTACCCGAAAATGGTTGAGTCCTTTGGGTATGTAAAAGATGTTGACTGGCTGGAATTTGAGGTAAAATCTCCTGAAGCAATTCCGGAAAAAGTGCTGAGAGTAAATAACCTGGTTTTGAAACGTTCCGGGCTTAAAATTGCACAGGTGAAAAACAGAAAAGAGCTTGTAGCAAAATATGGTAAGCAGCTGTTTGAGGTTGTTGACGATGCATACAGAGAACTGTATGGTACGGTTCCGCTGACTGACAGACAGGTTGATGCCCTGATTAAGCAGTATCTGGGATTTGTTTCGCTGCGATATGTGAAAGTTGTTGTAGATAATAATGACCGTGCAGCTGCAATCGCTATAGCTATGCCTTCTTTATCCCGGGCACTCCAGAAAGCGCGAGGAAGAATTCTCCCCATTGGTTGGATATATCTCCTTCAGGCTTTAAGAAAACCACAGAGTGTAGATTTATATTTAATTGCCACAAGGAAAGAATATCAAGGTAAGGGACTAAATGCACTTCTGATGACTGAAATTACCCGTGCAGCTCTTGAGGACGGGGTGAAGACAGCAGAAACCTCCGGGGAGCTGGAATCGAATGAGAAAGTTCAGCAGCTCTGGCGCTATTATGATACCCGCCAGCACAAACGCAGAAGAGCGTATGTAAAGAAACTGATTTAGCGCATTCTACATTATAAATAGTTCAATATTCTCAGTTTTCAAAAAGTTTGCTAAGAGCTTCATCATCAGGTTTTACAAATGAGGTTGCCGGCTGCCAGATCAGGTCAGAAGATTTTATGATTTCACTTGCAGTTTGCTCCGATTGTTCTTCGCTTCCTTTGGCTGTTAATAGACTTAGGCTGATTATAATTAATATGATACTCATAAAGATTACTATTTTTCTCATAATTATCCTCCAGTTAAAATATACAACCAACAGGAGTGAGCGTGAGCGTGTAAAGAAAATTCCTGTTCAAAACTTCTGATTATTTTCTGGTGACAAGACGGTATTTTAGTTGGAATTTATACTGTAAACATATATGGTGTATAAGGGTATTTTAATAACTGCCTATGTATCTCTGTGTCATTTTTGTAGGAGAATCAAATGCATCATAATCATAGATTTCATCTGGTATTTATAATCATAGTTTTGGTTCTATTAGTAGCTTCACTCTTTCCGCTCTCTTCTATGGATAATCAGCAGAAAATTATTCCTGTCGGCTCACCGGTTTATACAGCAATACGAATGATTTATCTTGAACAAGGTCTCAGCACCTCTTCAACATCAGGACCCTGGTCAGTTGGTGAGCTGGAAAATATGGTTGAAAGAGTTGATTCGAAAAAATTATCAGAGGCAGGGATAGAAGCTCTCCAGTATGTTACAGAAGAGCTGCTAGAACCCTTGAAATTTCAGATAGATCAGGATTTCCAGTTATCACTGGGGCTTGATGTAATCTTTGAGTCGTATATGCATACTAATCCAGCCCAGTTTGATGATGAGTGGGATTGGGTTGTGGGATATACCGAAAGAGAGCCAGTGGCTAGAATCAGTTTTGAATTTGCCATGCACGACTGGTTTTATACCTATTCTGAGTTAGGGTATAAGAAGAACCGATATGGTCACAATGATGCTGATGGATTGGTGACCGCCTCTTTTCTCTATAGTCCAACTGTCTCAACCAATTTTTTTGATATGAAGTATGTTGATTTTGAAACACCCTACAGAGCTTTCATATCTGCTGGTGGTGATGGCTGGAATGTACAGTTCGGTAGAGATTTACTGAGTTGGGGAAACGGCAGAACAGGTAATCTGGTAATCGGAGATCATCTTGATTACCATGATTTTTTCTCTTTCAAGTCATATCATGATTCATTCAGTTACCAGTTCCTTACGGTTTTTATTGATTACCCCGGGTGGAATGCAGAATCCGGTGCATCAGGAGCTGATTCTTCCGGGGAACTTCCCTCAAAAGGATTTAAAGCCTTTCTGGGTCATAGACTGGAATTTCGATTCTGGGATAAATTGAATGTAAGTATGACAGAGAATGTTATGTATCAGCACGATTTTTTCGATCTACGCTATTTGAATCCCGCATATATTTTTCACAACTACAACAACCGGGGGATGTTCAACGCAATAACTTCCTTTGAACTTGATTATGCACCGGCTCCAGGACTAAATGTATATGGACAATATGTTATTGATCAGATACGGGCGCCGCTGGAGGGTTTTGCACAACCTGATTGTACCGGTTATATTCTTGGATTGGATTTTTCAACACCGTTGGATTTTGGTCCCGGTTATTTTGTAAGCGGGATTGAGTATGTTCTTGCTGATCCCTATCTGTATCAGAGAGATCTGGTTGATTTTAAGGTTTCCCGGCGGCAGTTTGTCATTGGTGGAAGCTTCTTAACCTATACCGATTTCCTTGGTTATCAGTACGGTGGTGATGCGGAAGTGATCGATCTGTTACTGGGGTATGCGGTACCTGGAGTAGGTGGTTTGTATGCCAGCTACAGGAATATCGTGCATGGTGATGTGAGGATCGATGAAGAAATTAGCGGGATGGGAGTTTATCCATTTCCTGATGATATGACACCTCATGGGGATATACCGGAAACCACCAAAATAATAACTATCATGGGTGAGCTGGATATTTCAGAACTTACCGGGAAGCTGGGATTCGTTGATTTGACAATGTGGGCCGAATGCGATTTTATCTCTATTACAAATCTGGCAAATGTTGATGGTGATTTTGCCGAAGATGTACAGTTAACACTAGGTAGTGTCCGTCCGAAAACACCAAATTATTAGAAAAGACTGCTAAAAAACCCAAAACGTGAAAAGTAAAAGCAACTTAAAAATGATAGAATTTTTGGTTTGGGGAGGTTTTGCATGAAAAATGTTTGTTTTTTTATCAGTATCAAACATGTGGACGGATCTATCCTGAAAAAGTCAGGTTTTTCCCGATCCTGTATGAAATAATCAGGCTGATTGCTTGAGCTTTATTACCGCATCTTGAATCAGCAACTGTTTCCCTATTCGTCTTAAATTATAGGCAGTTACCCCCATAGCAATATAGCGTTGGAAGTTTTTATATCCTCTATCCGGACACCTATCTAATCCACAGTGTTCAAGCTCGTTTACATTTGACTCTACCGCACTATGCCTATTTCTCCAGAGCTTAAAAGATTTCGCTCTCTCTTCTTCTG
>JABMQR010000054.1 GCA_013202335.1 Bacteroidota bacterium | reverse complement strand
TTGGACGAAAAAGAGGCGTATGAATCTATCTTATAAGTAGATTAAACCCAACTTTCTGCCAATGGCTCAACACAAATTCGGCATATATCACCACATCACTTCAATTACCGAAAACAGCCTTAAATTTTAATAAACCAGCCAGAATTCCAAGAGAGCTGTGGAGCTTGCCCTGGGCTGACATTCATTATCCGGCAATTATGGAAAAGCTGATTAAGGAATTCCCCTCTGATATCATAGTAAGTCCGGAATATCTTTCTCAATCACCCAGGACTTCAGGAGATCCCTACAAAATTGGAACTTTTATTGATGAATGGGGATGCACCTTCACCCAGAAAGAGAACGGATTTATTGGCGAGGTGAAACGTCCTATTTCAGTAGAGGAAGATTTTTCTGATTTTGGGGACAAAGTGCATATACCAAATGAGTGGCTGACCGTTGATATTGATCAGGTAAATGCCTTTTGCAAATCAACATCAAAGTTTGTCAAAGCAGGGGCATGTCCCCGACCATTCGAGCAGCTTCAATTTATTAGGGGTGCTGAACAGTTCTATGTGGATTTGATGATGCAGGAAGATGGTTTTTTTCAGGTTCTTGATGAAGTTCACAACTTTTACAAAAAGCAGCTTACTCTCTGGGCTCAATCTGATGTAGATGCTCTTATGATAATGGATGATTGGGGTTCTCAGAACTCTTTACTTATCAATCCGGTACTTTGGAGAACTGTTTTTAAACCGTTGTACCAGGATTATGTCAGCATTGCCAAAAATTATAATAAAAAGATGTTCATGCATTCGGATGGTTATATTCTCGATATTTATCCTGATATCATTGAGATGGGTATTGATGCATTGAATTCTCAACTGTTTTGTATGGGTTTGGAAAATCTTAAGCAGTATTCTGGTAAGATTACATTTTGGGGAGAGATTGATCGTCAGTATCTTCTTCCATTCGGGACGCTAGATGAGGTAGAAAAAGCGGTTAATGATGTATATGCAAACCTCTACCAGGATGGGGGCTGTATTGCCCAATGCTCATTTGGACCCGGGGGGAAGGGTGAAAATGTGGTGAAAGTTTTTGAATCCTGGAATAATCTAATCTAGTAAGGTTTCACCTCTTTTAGACAGCTGCCGCCGCGAATTGATTCTGCGGCCATAACACCAACTGCAACTGCATTTCTTGCAGCAAGAGGTGATGTTTTTGGTTCGCTTAATCCGCGTATGTAATCAAGAAAATCATTCACAATAAGCGGATCAGCACCACCATGTCCTTCAGACTCTCCTTTTAAGTTGTAGATACTATCAGGTGTTGTGAAACCGTCGGTTCTGCTGCTGTAGACTTCAATGGAGCACTCCCCATGGTCTCCTCTGTTTTCAAGTCTCCCATTTGTTCCAATAAATGTATAGTTTCTACAGGAATCCGGAGTATAGTGACACTGCAAGTATGATGCCTGAACACCATTTTCGAGCTGCATAAGGATCATATTGTGGTCTTCAACATCAATAATGGGAGACAGCTTCTTCTGGGACAGTGGTGGCCAGTTTTCTTCATGAAATGATGCATCACTTTTTTCTGATTCCAGGCGTCGATCACACTTGTCATATACATCAAGTTTGCCCATCCCAACAACAGATTTTGTGTAGCTTCCTGTTAACCAATGTATAACATCGATATCATGAGCTCCCTTTTGCAGTAAAAGGCTGTTGGAATATTTCTGCTCTGAATGCCAGTCCTTAAAATAGGCATCGCCGCCGTAAGAGATAAAATGCCTGCACCAGACTGCCTTTATTTCGCCAATTGTTCCGGCATCTATGATCTCTTTCATTTTAATTACCGATTCAAAATGGCGCATATTGTGGCCAAGGTATAATTTGCTGCCGGTTTTTTCCGAAGTTTCCAGAATGCGGTCACAGCCCTCTATAGTTATAGCCATAGGTTTCTCAAGGTATACGGCTTTTTTAGCCAGAAGAGCGGCTACCGCATGTTCTTCATGCAGATAATCAGGGCTGCAGATAAATACTGCATCAAGTTCAGGTTTCTGCAGCAGTGCTTTGTAATTTTCAAATAGCTCAGCATCCGGGTATTTTTTTGCAAACGCTTCAAGAGCCTGCTTTCCGGGGTCAGCTCCCGCAGTTACATACACTTCATTTTCAGGTTGATGTGCTGAATCAGCCAGAACACCTCTTCCTCCGACCCCAATTACTCCGATTTGTATGTTATTCATCAATAACCCCCAACGATTTCCATATTTCACCCAAGTCAATTACTGTTCCGTTTTCCCGTGCTTCATCTATGGTTATACCGACAACTGCACTGAGCAGGCCTTCCTCACCTCCGCAGACTGGTATTGTACCATTAATCATGGAGTCATGTAGTTCTTTCATTATATGATAATCCCCATCTCCATGCCCTCCGCCGGTTAGGGGAATCCTCTGTATAGCCTCATCTGCTAAAGATTTGTACTGGAGGAGGCCGGAATAGAGTTCGACAATCAGGGTTCCTCCACTGCAGTGGAAATACATTCTTCTTTCGGGAATAGCATTACTCATTGTTGCCTGAAACTGTACACGTACTCCATTTGCAAATTCCATAATTGCTACAATGTTATCTTCAATGGTTTTATCTGAGAGGAATGGATTGTTCCCAGCATGTTCAAACGATTCTTCTACGAGTTCCCATGCTGATTGAAATACTTTTTTATCATTTCTATACAGGTAGTCATTTTCAGGGGTAAACATATTGTTGCCACCGAATGCGGCTATTTTAGTTGGAACTGATTCTGTAAACCAATTAATAAGATCCAGATCATGAACACATTTTTCCAGAATATGCGGGCCTGCCAACTCCTTTTTTCTTCTCCAGTCTTTCATGATATAGGCTCCATGATCTGGGGCGATATTTTCACAGGCATTTATTGATATCACTTTACCGAGTTTTCCACTTGCAAGAATTTCTTTTGCTTTTCTATATATTGATGCATAACGAAGGGTGAATCCGGTAGCAAACAGTTTGCCGCTTTTTTGATGGCTCTTATTTATGGCAATGCAGTCTTCAATAGTAGTTGCCAGTGGTTTTTCTGAAAAAACCTGTTTTCCCTTTGCAAAAGCAGCAATAATGTGCTCTTTATGGAATACATTGGGAGATCCTATAAAAACCCAGTCAATTTCAGGATCAGAAACCAATTCTTCATAAGATGAATATATTTTTCCTTCGCCATTATTCATTTTTTCCAGCATGTTTGTAACATTTGCAGTTGAAGGATCCCAGCCCCCTTTGAGCTCTACATCTTTTTTATCAGCGAACTCTCTGATCAATCCGCTTATTCTTCCTCCGCAGCCGATTACGGCATAGGTTATTTTTTTCATAGTTATTTTTCCTCTCTTTATTTGAATGAAATTTATTCCCATGCACACATCAGCATGGCTATATATTTTTCAAGCGGTACATAATCAGGTATAGAGTTTCCTGACCCAAGAGCATATCCTCCAATGAGAGAGGTGCGTTCAAGCATTGCTTTACTTCTGGTGTAAATTGATTCTTCCGGTTCAAATATTAAATAGTTTAGATCAATTCCACCCAATATGGATATTTTCTTATGATAGGTTTCCCATGCATCTTCTACGGGTAAAATAGTATCTTCATATGAGTGTTTGCCGTCATACTTAATCGTTTCAACTATTTCATGCATAATTGGATATATATTTCCACAGGAGTGGAGAATAGCCGGTTTCCCCGCATCATGTATGGTTTTGGCTATTTTTTGGTGCCAGGGGAAAACCCATTGCTCCATCTGTTTTTGTGTTAAAAGAGTCTGAGTATTAAAACCCCAGTCATCGTTAGATATACAGGCACCGACCTTCGGATGCGATGCAGTAATCCTATAATATTCATCCAGTCGGCTTCCTACTGCGGTAAAAAGTGCTGTTACTAAATCAGGATCATCAATCATCATATAGCAAAGCTGTTCATATCCTGTGAGAGCAATTACATTTTCTTCTACGCCTCCAGGTCCGGATACGATCATTGACATTTTATCAGGAAGCCGCGCTGCAATAAAATCTAAGTATTCATAATTTTGTTTTTTTGGGTCCGGCCAATTGAAAGATTCAAATGATGCTTCATCAGAGATTAAACCTGGTTGATTGAGAGAGTATGTTTTTGTATGACTACTAGTCTCTTGAGTAAATGTAAATGTTTTTGGTGGAAGCATGGTTACATAATCATAGCCTGCGTAATAGAAAGCCCACATCATCTCCAGCCGATTATAGAGCTCTTCTGTGGGAGTCCTTTCAATTGTTATAGATTTTGAGAAGGCTTTATACACAATTGGATTCATGAAGAATTCAAATAAGACCGGTCTGTCTGCAGGCTCTCTGTTGAGCACTTTTAACAGCTGAGAAAAATCCGCTTCATAACGACGCTTTTCAGGTATGTGTATTTTTTTCATATTCGAAAACCTCATATTATTTGAATTTGTTTGTATCATAATATAGTATAATAGATAAATACATAGCGAAAATAGGATGATTTTTAACAAAAACTGTAATATAATTAGTGTTAAGGAAAATTTGTACAGGTGGGAAGAGTGAAAGAAAATTCATTTGAGCTATTTGCGGGAAATTTAAGGGAACCAACCGATTACTTTAAGGGGATCTCAGCTGAAATTCAATATATTCCGAAAGATCTGGTTTTTTTTTCACGTCTTACTACTGATGAATTATGTATGTCTTTGCCGATTGTGCATTATCGATTCAATTTGGTCTTTTGGCTGAAAAAGAGTGTGCAAATTCACATTGATAATTTTCAGCTGACTATTAATGAGGGGGAATCATTACTCATTTTTCCTTTTCAAAACCACTATTATGTATCAGAGGAGGATTCTGATATTCTCTGTTTTTTTATTGGATTTGATATGCAGGAAAGAAAGCACCTTGAGGTTTTAAGGAATAATCCGGTAATAATCAACAAATTTGTTTTTTCCTGCCTTGATCAGATCGCTGCAGCATCGGATGAGTTTAAAATCAGTTTACTTTCCACCATTCTTCTTTCAACCATTGAAAACTGCTCAAAGGCAACAGCATCAGCTAATTCAACCGCAAAAGTTATAGGAAATTCAATAGTTGCCAGGGTTCAAAAGTATGTCTATTCTGATTTAAGCAGGGTATTTACCACTGCACTTATTTCAAAAGAGTTAGGGATTTCCGAAAGTAATTTGCATAAACAGTTTAAGAGAGCTATCGGAATAAGCCCTGGCAGGTATTTACGGGAAGTAAAGATAAACTATGCCTGCTCAATTTTAGAATCCCGGAATTTTTCAGTTACTGAGACGGCGTTACATTGCGGGTATGATTCTGTGTACAGTTTTTCCAGAACTTTTAAAAAAGTAACGGGTTATTCTCCCAGTCAATTCAGGAAAAGGCGAGAGTAGTTCTGAAAAAAATATAGTTGTAATGTTTAAGGAGCGTAGGCACTATGAATAAAATTAAAATTGGTATTATTGGCTGTGGAATTATTACCAGAGAGGCTCATCTGCCTGCTATAAAACCTATGCTCTCATAAATGTAGTACAGAAAGATGCAACCAGGATTCTCCTCGCAGGTAGTTGAGCCCAATTCTCGAT
>JABMQR010000053.1 GCA_013202335.1 Bacteroidota bacterium | reverse complement strand
TTCAGAAAACTTCACTAATAGGTAGCGCTTTCAAAAATAGGTATTTTTGAAAGCGCCTCAATTATAACCGGAGGATCCTGATGGATATTGATTTTAAAAAGAGTAGTGACGGCCTGGTGCCTGCAGTAATACAGGATTCAGTAACCGGCAAAGTACTTATGCTGGGATATATGAATCAGGAATCTTATAAGCTGACTCAAGAGACGGGAAAAGTTACCTTTTATTCCAGAAGCCGAAAGTGTCTTTGGACAAAAGGGGAGACTTCCGGAAACTTTCTCACGGTTAAATCCATAACTCCTGATTGTGATAAAGATACGCTGCTTATTAAGGCAGTTCCTTCAGGTCCTGTTTGTCATACAGGTGAGGATACCTGCTTTCACGAAGACAATGATCCATCAGAGTTTACCTCATCAGAATTTCTCTCCTATTTGGAGGGGGTTATTGTAGGGCGAAGAGATTTTCCCATAGAGGGATCCTATACCAACCACCTTTTTACGAAGGGGATTAACAAGATCGCCCAGAAAGTGGGTGAAGAGGCAGTCGAACTTGTAATTGAGGCCATGGATAACAACAAGCAGTTGTTTCTTGGAGAAGCGGCAGATCTTCTCTACCATTACCTTGTTCTGCTGGCACAAAAGGGATACTCCCTTGATGAAGTAATGGAAGTGCTGAAGAATCGGCATTCAAGATAGTGAACAAAAATTCTTAATTTACAACAGGATATTACTCTTCACCTAACTCACGGCTTGAAGTGATATTCCAGGTATAATCATTTCCTGGATAGACTGTGTAGTACTGTGTTAGTATTCCTGTCAGTCCTGGAATTATCATTTGTCCAGAAATGTTTGTGCAGTTCCGGTCGAGTTATGTCTTCTATTCCGGAATCGGCTCCAGCGCTCTGGGAAACAACCCATAATTAGTTACCGGCACTTTTTATCGCTCCAGAGAAGAACGAATACGCTGTTTCCCAAGGTTTCCATCATCATCGATACCGGCTGTATCCACAATACCTGCCGGACTGAAACCGGGAATCTCAAAACTTCAAGTGATCGGATCAGAGATAATTCGAACTGTTGAAACGGGGAGGGCTTAAATTCAGCGTTTCACTAATGTTCGACCATTTTAATAATGGTGGCTTCATTTAACCAATTGCAGCAGAGCCGTTTTCTCCGGTACGTATTCGGAAACATTGCTCCATTGGAAGGACAAAGATTTTCCCATCTCCAATTTCTCCAGTTTTTGCACCGGTTATAATTGCATCAACAGTTTGTTGAACATATTCATCATTGACTGCAATTCTGATACATACTTTTGGTAATAGATTAACAGTGTGAGTATGTCCTCTATAACTTTCAGTGTATCCCATTTGCTGTCCACAGCCTTTTACCTGGAAGACAGTCATTTTTCCTATTTTTACTCTATGTAATTCATTTTTTACAGCATCCAGTTGTTCCGGTTGTATTATTGCTTCTATCATTTTCATATATAATCTCCTCTGTATGTATTGTTTAGAGAGCTTCTTCAGGATTAGCTTCTACATGATGTATAGAAAGGTCTGCGCCAAGCATTTCCTGTTGGTCTGATAATCGTATACCAGCTGTTTTTTTTAATATTCCATACACAATAAAACTTGCAGTTAATGCAAATATAATACATGACAGAGTACCAATCAATTGAGAGAAAAATGAGACATTTCCCGCTCCTCCAAGAAGTTTTTTTCCAAAGATCCCCACAGCCAGACCTCCCCAGGTTCCACAAAGTCCATGTAAAGGCCAGACACCAAGAACATCATCAATTCTTAATTTTTCAGTAACAAAATGAAATCCAAATACAAAAATAATTCCAGCAATTATTCCGATAATTAAAGCACCAAAAGGATGATACAGGTTACTTCCAGCACAAACGGCGACAAGCCCGGCTAAGGCTCCATTGTGTGTAAATCCGGCATCATTTTTCGAGAAGATTAATCCTGCCAGGATTCCTCCTGCCATGGCCATTAATGAGTTGAGGGCTACTATAGAATTTACAGCACCGATCGACTGAGCACTCATAACATTAAAACCAAACCAGCCAACACATAAAATCCAACTCCCCAAAGCAAGGAATGGGATATTACTGACATTAATGGGATAACTTGAACCATTTGTTTTATATCGTTTTCTACGAGAACCTAACAGTATGATTGCCGGAAGTGCTAACCATCCACCCATGGCATGAACTACAATTGATCCTGCATAATCCTGAAAAGGTATTCCTGTTAATGATTCAAGCCAGGAACCTGGGCCAAAAAGATTTAGTTGTCCCCATACTGCTGATTCAAAAAGAGGATATACAATACCCACGAAAACTGCACCGGCGAGGGAGTTTGTCCAGAATTTTGCACGTTCTGCTACTCCTCCTGAGATAATTGCTGGAATACAGGCTGCAAACCCTAGTAATAAGAAGAACCTAATCATATCAAAGGAACCGTTTTCCATAAGTGCATTAGCATTTTGCCAGAAGGTAAAAGATTTGATTCCATATGCAATGGGGAACCCAATAAAGAAATAGACAAGAGTTGATAAAGCCCAATCAAATATGATTTTATTTAAAGCATTTACCTGATTTTTTTTTCTGACAGATCCGACCTCTAAAAAGGCAAATCCTGCATGCATGGAAAATATCATTACTGCTCCAAGCAGCAGAAATAGTATATTCCCACTTTGTTCACTGACAAAGTTCTCCATTAATAATAACCCTCCATAAGTTAATACAATATGTATGCAAGAAGTACGCCATGTAATCGGCAAATTTTAATTCTATACAGAGAAACATGTTGTTGTTTTATGGAAAAAGAGTTTTTTCTTCTGACCTACAAAAGTGTAGCTATTGAGTTAGCATTCATACATTTTGGTAGGCATATGGTTTTTAAGTTCTGAGTAATTATTGGGCGTTGCTTAGTCAGTCGATAATAATTTGGTATGAGAGTTGACAAACCAAACAGGAGATCAAAAAAATAGACTGCTTTTCTCTACAATATTGCCTGCATCTCCGGAATCGGCTCCAACGCTCTGGGAAACAACCCGTTAACCCAGGCAAGAAATAGTCCATAATTGGTTATGGGAACGCCTGAATCTGTTAGCGTATTTAGACGGGACATAACCTTGCCGCGGGTCAGCATGCAGGATGCACATTGGATTACCAGATCATACTTTTTGAGCTCACTTTTCGAAGGCAACTGGCGAACGTGGTTGAATGTTGCACCCTTACTGCAGTGTTTATGGAATAGCTTTGGAATTTTTACCGTACCAATATCATCAGCCTGACGATGGTGGCTGCAGCTCTCCAGTACCAGAACCTTTGCAGCAGGAGGCATTGCATCGAGCGCCTTAAGCCCTGCGGTATACTGCCCTAAATCCCCCTTCTTTCGGGCAAAGAGGATACTGAAACTAGTAAGAGGCTGGTCTGACGGGATTTGCTCAGCTACTTGCCGGAATGCCTGGCTGTCGGTTACTACAAGTCGCGGACGTTCTTTGAGAGAGTGGTAATATCTCTTTAACTCATGCTCTTTTACCACCAACACTGCACAGTCCTTATCAAGAGCATCCCTGAGTGCCTCAACTTGAGGAAGAATCATTCTCCCTGTAGGTGCGGCGGAATCTATAGGGGTGACAAGAATAATAGTATCTCCGCTATCTACCAGACCCTCTAGAGGAGTAGACTCAGACTTCGGACGGTGTGCTGCGATACCGGCAATCAGTTCAGGAATGCCCTCTCTTTTTGGGCTGTCTACAAGATATCCTTTAGATTCTTCAAGCCATATTTTTTTATCTGTGTTTAAAGGTGAATTTGCATGAGTCAGAATTAACAGGGTAGGGCGTGATGATTTCTTCTCTTTTCTGAGGAGATTTTGATACAGTTTCTTCTCTGTGTCTGTAGGTGCAGCGGAAGCAGAACTAATAAACAGTACCATATCTGCACTTTTATACCGTTCCAGGGAAGAACGAATACGCTGCTGACCAAGTTCTCCCTCATCATCGATACCGGCGGTATCAACAATCCCAGCCGGGCCGAAACCGGGAATCTCAAAACTTCGAGTGACCGGATCGGTAGTAGTTCCCGGGCTTGCAGAAACGATAGCAATCTGCTTTTCAAAGAGTGCATTCATAAGTGAGCTTTTTCCCGCGTTCCTAACCCCTAATAGTACTATTCTTGGTTGCCCTGCCAGTGGTGCCTGCATAATTTCTCCTATTAAATACTTTGTTGTATACCGGCTGGAAGTGCATCCAAAACGGCTCTTTTTCTCTTTGAAACGTGTCCGTCAGCCCGGTCAAAACTCATTTCCCCATTCACTGAAGCTATTCTGAGTCCCAGGCATCCGATGCACTGCAGCCCATCCTCATCGAGGCAAATTTTCCCGGGATAGAGCAAATAATCTTTCTTTACGGTGGTCGGAGTGAGGTTGGGCATAACGACATTTGCCCCGCATTTAATCATACGTTCTCTCCCGTCGGGTTCCAGGGTTCCCGCTGCTGTCGTAGCGGGTATATGGGTGTCAGGACATGCTATCCGTAATAAAGCGGTTGCTTTCAAGGAGAGTTCCAGGGGAATTTGTGGAGAACCTGCAAGCGGAGTGTCATGGTGGGGGATGAACGGACCAATTCCTGCCATATCCAATTCCAGCTCACTGCAAAGTTTAATATTCTCAATCACGGTATCCTCTGTCTCTCCGGGAAGCCCGACCATGAACCCGGAACCTGTTTGAAAACCCAGTGTTTTCAGATCTTCCAGTGCTTCCAGGCGTCTTTCCAGGCCAATGCCATCACGCAAATAGCGATGAAGTTCCGGATCAGATGTTTCAAAGCGCAGAAGATATCTATCAGCACCTGCACTTTTAAGTACACGGTACTCTTCATGTGTAAGAATTCCACAGCTCAGGGTAAGTGCCGCTTCACCATGTGTGCGCTTTTTAATACCTGCAGAGATCTCAGCCAGTTTGTCGACTGTAAAGTAGGGATCTTCACCACCCTGCAGCACGAAGGTTCTCAATCCTCTGGCAAACCCGGTATCGACGGCAGAGAAGATTTCTTCATCGGTCAGACGATACCTGTTCACCTTCGCATTATCACGTCGAATACCACAGTAGAGGCAGTTACTGATGCAGTAGTTGCTGAACTCTATCAAACCCCGCAGATAGACACTGCTGCCAAATGATTTTCGGGTAACTTTTGCTGCCAGGGTCGTGAGTGCTTCCAGATTGTTTTCTCTGAACAGCTGCTCGGCATACCTATAATCAGACATAGATATCTCTCTTTCCGGAAACAACTTCATCTACATTATTCCGGATAATCCCTGCCAGAAGTTCACTTTGGTTTGCGGCTACTCCCTCTATAATTTTCATTCCTGAATTTTTAAGATGTGTGGGTGCATAATCCTGTAAATATTCAGCAAAACTTGAAAGACCATTTGGGAGGCAGAATTTTTTGATCAGCCCGGGTTTGGCAAGATCCATGAAATCATTTCCCGTGCGGCCCATTCGGTAGCACCCGGTGCAGAAAGAGGGGACAAGACCATTATCAGTAAGATCCTCTATAACCTCATGCAGAGTTCTGTGATCACCCAGTGAGAATTGGCTGTGCGTAAATTCACTATCGTCATCATCTCCATAACCCCCGGGATTGGTACGTGAACCGGCAGAGACCTGACTGACTCCATAGCGGAACAGTTTTGTTCTCAGCTGAGCAGTCTCTCTGGTAGAAAGTATTATGCCGGTATAGGGGAGGGTGAGCCGGATAACGGCTATCAGTTTGCTGAAGTCCTCATCATTAACCGGATAGGGAATATTCTTTGTCAGTGGAGCTCCTGCTGCGGGTTCAAGCCTTGGTACGCTTACGGTATGCGGGCCGCAGCCGAACTTTTCTTCAAGGTGCGCCGCATGCATAAGCAATGCAAGTACCTCACTTCGGTATTCGGCCAGACCGAAAAGCACACCGATTCCGACATCGTTAATCCCCGCTTCCATGGCCCTATCCATCACCTCCAGGCGGTACTGGTAATCGGCTTTTGGTCCTTTGGGATGATATTTCTTATAGAGTATGGGATCGTAGGTCTCCTGAAAGCAGGTGTAGGTCCCGATTTTTCCAACTTTGAGTTTTCTGAAATCTTCAGTAGACAGCGGTGCTATTTCCACATTAATTCTGCGGATTGATGAACCCTTTTCATCTTTCACCGCGTAGATGGTGTCCAGTGCCTTAAGCGTGAAATCAAGGTTGTACTCACCGGCTTCACCGGTTAGCAGCAGCAGACGCTTATGCCCCTGACGAAGAAGTTCAAGAGTTTCGCCGGCTATCTGTTCTGAAGATAGTGTAGAACGGTGAATCTCCTTATTGCTGTTCCTGAAACCGCAGTAGAGGCAATCATTGCAGCACTTGTTTCCGGCATAGAGCGGGGCGAATAGAACCATTCGCGGTCCGTAAATCTGTTCCTTCACATAGGAAGCTGTTTCAAGCAATTCAGTTACAGCATCATTACCGCAGCAGGCCAGCAGCTCAGCAGCTTCATGCAGATTAAGCCCCTTTAGATCTCGGGCTTTTTCGAGTATTTCGCGGCGTCTGGCTGTATCCGGTTCGCTAAGTGTTGTTAGTGAATTAAGTAATTCATGGTTTATCAGGGGCTTCGTGGTCATCATCTGGGTCCTCCCGGTAATTGGTGAGAACAGATTTAACCTGCAGACCTTCAAGACGACCCAATTTTCCAGTTAATGCGCCGATTGCATCAGTTGTGCCTTCGACTACCAG
>JABMQR010000052.1 GCA_013202335.1 Bacteroidota bacterium | reverse complement strand
TTTCCGGAAAAATATCCCTGATAAATGCCCGATATCGATGCGGTTGAGAACAAGTTATTCAACTCAGGAAACTGCGTCCCGGAAGTTCCCGCAGATGTTTAGATCTCTTCATGCAAACAGCAATGTGACCATATTCTAAACCGGTTACTCCTTCAACTTCATGCTCGATGTCATATAATTTACCTAATTTACTCGTCCATATTCCAGAATTTAATTGCCTTGCAGCATGAGTTGGTTTCCCGTTTTCACCAGTAAATATAGCAATTTTTTCAAAACCTTCGTCATGTCCGGTATTATCACATACGTTATAACCAAGAATCTCAAAAGCTTTTATAAAAGCTTCTATAGACTCGATTCGAGGTGCTCCATCTGGCCAGTATCCTATATTTAGAGAATCTGGCCACCATAGAGTCTCATAATCTCCAGCCGCCCAAGCTATACAGTTATAGTCAAAATCTATCGGGCTTATTATTTTGTAATTGCAATCCTTTAGATTGGGGAATAAATCTTCGATTTCTTTAATTTTCATAATTCAAATTGATATAATATCCACCAAAAGATCCATGCATTAGTCATATCTTTGACTTTACCCCGTTTCTCCGGTGGTACAGGATCTTCGCCAGTTATTGATTTCAATGCCCAAAACCAATGATTTGGGTTAATGGTCATTTCACGTATAATAAATGGGATAGCGGGTGGACCCATGCCTATTATTTGTTGGTATGCAGGATGCATAGCAATATCAGTAATAGATGATAGAGCAGCAGTTTCCTCCTCCCATTGATTTTTGAGCTTCATAAATCTTGTTCCAAGGTCACCCAACTGTCTTGAAATTGGATTTAGAAAATGTTCCTTATAATTTTCATAATCTCTTGATAAAGAGGAAGATTCTTCGCCAATAGCGGTGCTTTCATTGTAAAAAAGGATATATTCTCCAGATTTCGTATGCATAGCAATGGGCACGGGATTACTCATCTGAACAACTCCTTTGCTTTTTCAGTTGTGGTGTGAAAAAAAATATCGTTTTTATAATTACGAAGTTTTTCAAAATCGTCCCACATTTTTTTAAAATTCATCCCATAATCAAACTGTTTTATTACATCTACATCCAGAATTAAAGGTAATTTATTTGTATTGGTTGGAAGTTTCATAGTTTGAGTTATTATGGCAATTGCATCAATATCAGGATTTGGTACCTCCAGGCGCATAAAAAAAGTATTAACGGACTGAGGTAACCCAGGTGCAATTGCTGGGTTAGTTAGAATATATTCACTAAAGTCATTAAAGGGCAACGGAGCCTCTATGTTATTTATATATCGTAATGAAATTCGTGTTACTTTAATAGGGTTAGCTATTTGTGTGTATAATTCCCAATATTTTTTCCCTTCTGTTTGGAACAATTCCCAACTTTCATATGGTTTTAATTTATTGAAACTAAATCCATCTATTCTCGATTGCACAACCTTTTTCTCTTCTGGTGAGCGAAGAGGTAACCCAGAGTTCCATGAGTTTGTTGAGGTACATAGGGAGCGCCTTCTTTTGGAAGTTTGATCGTACTTTCTAAAAAACGCTGTTCTTCTTTTTCATAAAAACGGTCTTTTATGTTATCATATAAACTCATTAAGTTTTCGACTTCAGTTTCTTTTGGGAGTTGAACATTTATATTCAACACGGCTTCAGTTATAGGTGCATTTGGAAAAATCTCGTAATTAGTCACTATAAGCTCCGAATTTATGCTATTTTCTGTAAGTATTAATTAATATAATGAACAAACCCTTTGCGTCAACATAATAAATCACAACCCACTGGATTAATGTTAAAAAATATGGTGAGCAGGTTTGGTTGTCAATCTTTGCTTTGAAACGATTTCTCTTATATTTTCTAATTGATCATTCAACCACCGGGCACATTAATTGTCTCTGTACAAGATCATCACTTGGCACCAAATAATACATATCCATCCCTTTCAAGTTATGTTCCCCAATAAAATCCCTTTGAACCTTATCAACGCCGGCATTCAGCATATTGGTTTTAACCGTACGCCGGAAGTCATGAAAGATGATCCCGTTAGGCGTCTTTGTGCCATTTGATTTTATCACCCAGGAAGGTTGTTACGTTTGATTTTACCACCCAGGAAGGTTGTTACTTGAAGTGGACCCCAAGTCAAGGAC
>JABMQR010000051.1 GCA_013202335.1 Bacteroidota bacterium | reverse complement strand
CCTTAAACTATAGTTACTACTATAAATCATCAGATAACAAGGATTACTTTTTAACATGGAAGAAACTAAGTTAGGCATGCACATATTTATTGCAGAAGATGAAGAACTTATCAGTAACCTTTATCGTCTCCAGTTAGAACGTGAGGGGTATAAGGTTACCATCGCTGAAAATGGCCAAAAAGCCGTCGAAATGTTGAAAGATCTGGCAGCAAAACCAGAAGTACTGCTTCTTGATCTCGGCCTTCCCGATCTTGATGGACAAGAGGTATATGAGGAAGCTGTAAAACTATTTGGTTCCACCCCGACAATATTCTGCAGTGGTAACTACTCTGATTCTGTCAATTCAATTTGGTTATCAGAGCATCCAAATACTCGTCTTCTTCTAAAACCGGTTTCTATGAAAACTATTACTGAAGTTGTTGAACAGCTTCTCGACTTGTAGAAGCCAGGATATTCAGTGTACAGAAATAAAAAGCAAACACAGTAAAAGATTTTTAGTTTCGGGAACTATATATACCGCTGGAAGATTCCTGAAGGAGCTTTCAGTTACACCCAACTCTTACCAAATGACAGAACGGCTTAACGTATTATGAAAACTGGGCAACCCCTGTATGGCTGGAGTGGAACTCAAGAAATTCGGAAACTGCAGCAGTCGAGTTATTTTCATCTTGTGGCTGTATGAAAATTGTACAAAACAATTAGTAAAAAATAATTTGTTTCAATTACCCTTGTACTGTAGAAAAATATTAAGTATTATCTTGGTTTATAACTGATGTTATAATGAACGTAGAATTTTTCGTTTCGTCTTACTGATAGGGGGCTATTAACAGTGAGCGGACTATTATTCAGGCGTGCTGTGATAACAGGCGGTTCAAGTGGCATAGGACTCTCTATAGCATCGTATCTCTTTCAGCAGAACACAGAGCTTCTACTGGTAGCAAGAGATTCGAAAAAGCTTGAACAGGCGGCAGCATACCTCACATCGACTTACGGCACAAAAGCCGGGGTTCAAACTCTCTCTCTTGATATTGCTGATCGCGTATTAGTTGAGGAAAAACTGGGTCAAGTCTGCAGCGGCGACTTAACCCCGGATTTGTTGGTTAACTGCGCCGGAATGGCATATCCGGACTATTTTCAGAAGCTTGACTCAAGCATTTTCGATGCAACTATCCAGACAAACCTTACCGGAACCTGGAATATACTGAAAACGGTTGTCCCGCATATGAAATCCGGAAGCAGAATTGTAAATGTCTCCTCAGTTGCCGGGCTAATCGGGACTTTTGGCTACACAGCTTATGCTGCTACTAAATTCGGTATAATCGGGTTAAGTGAAGCTTTAAGAAATGAACTCTCACTGAAAGGAATCCGCGTCTCAGTATTATGCCCGCCTGATACCGATACACCCCAGCTGGAAAAAGAAAACCTGTCAAAACCCCCGGAAACAAAAGCTATCTCCGGAAACGCCGGTATTCTTAAACCTGAACAAGTTGCAAAGGCACTTTTCAAGGGACTTCGTAAAAACAGATTTATCATAATACCTGGTTTCCAGAGTAATATGATATATTTTCTGAAACGTCTCTTTCCCGGAATTGTTTATGCAATGATAGATATGTACGCAAAAAAACCCATAGGAAGTGATGATGAGTAAAAAAGAAATTAAGCAGGAAATATCTCCCGTTTTCAAAAAATGCTATGCTTTTAATGATGCAAATGATGCAAAGTTGGCTGGACTCTACCCGTTTTTCAAGCCAATCCAGAGGAACAGCGGAACTAAAGTTTATATTGACGGCCGGGAATTATTGATGGCTGGCTCAAATAACTATCTTGGACTTGCAAATGACCCGAGGCTGAAAGAGGCTGCAGAGAGTGTTGTTGAACAATACGGTACCAGCTGTTCCGGTTCGCGTTTTATGAACGGAACACTCGACCTTCATGAACAGCTCGAGGCAGAGCTTGCAGAATTTGTTGGGAAGGAGGCTGCTTTATGCTACACCACAGGATACCAGACTAATCTTGGTGCCATTTCGGCAGTACTTGATAAAGGGGATCATATAATAAGTGATAAATACAACCATGCATCAATTATGGATGCAGTATTTCTCACATTGGGCATGAAGCACAATGTCACCCTGCACCGGTATAAACATAATAATATGGAAGAATTGGAAAGAATACTGAAACGCATCCCAAAGAATGCCGGAAAACTGATAGTTACCGATGGTGTGTTTTCCATGGAGGGAGATATTGCCGAATTGGTAAAAATACGGGAATTGGCAGATAAATATAAAGCCGGGGTATATCTGGATGAAGCTCATGCAATTGGGGTAATCGGGGAAACCGGACGTGGAACTTGTGAGCATTATGGCGACAATACTCTTGCTGATCTCACCATGTGCACCTTTTCAAAATCTTTTGGTTCAATCGGTGGTTTTGTTGCCGGAAGTTCTGAAATAATAGATTATATTAAACATACATCAAGACCATTAATTTTTAGCGCCTCGATGCCCCCTGCAAATATCGCAGCTGCCCGAAAAGCTCTTGAAATTATTAAAACTGAACCGGAAAGAATTCACCGCCTTCAGGCAATTGCGAAAAAAATGATATCCGGATTCAAATCTATTGGTTTCAATGTGGGAACAGCTGTAACCCCGGTTGTCCCTCTTATTATTGGAGATACTGATAAAACATTCATGTTCTGGAAAAACATGTTTGAACGTGGTGTGTATGTTAATCCTGTAATTACCCCTGCAGTTCCACCTAAAAGGTCACTTATCAGGACCTCTTATATGTCCATTCATACGGATGAAGAGCTTGATTGGCTCTTGGAAGTTGCAGAGCAGGAAGGTAAAAAACTAGGAATTGTTTAATTCCTATAAATCCGGTGGGAATTTCATCTTCTGCCGGTTTTTTTTTGCTAAAAAAGAATCATCTGGAACTATTTATTCGATCAGCCGTTAAATATCTTCAAACCCCAGACAAATCCAATGTATATAATAAAATAAAAATCGAAAGATTAATTGAATCTTGCGGTATAGCACTCTATATAGTACGATGGAACGTACATCAATTACCAGTTTTAAATATAAACCCAAACCAAGGGAGCTCATTGTGAAGACAACCCAGGCAAAAATAGAGCTTACCATTAATATGCTTACTGGCTCCTGGGAAGTAGGCGGTAAACTAACACTATGAAAATACTATTTATTGGCGGAACAGGAAATATCAGCACTTCAGTAAGCAGATTGGCAGTGGAACAGGGGTTCGAACTCTTTCTGCTTAACCGGGGGAAGTCAGGCATCGAAATTCCCGGGGCTGCAGTACTTATTGGTGATATAAATGATGAAAAAAGAACCGCTGATCTGCTCAAAGGTCATGTCTGGGATACAGTAGTTAACTGGATCGCATTTACTCCGGAAGAGGTGGAGAGAGACATCCGCCTCTTTGCAGGAAAAACACGGCAATATATTTTTATCAGTTCAGCTTCATGTTACCAAAAACAAAACGGCAGTCCTATAATTACCGAATCAACACCTTTGAATAATCCCATCTGGGACTATTCAATGCAAAAAATTCATTGTGAGGAACTGCTTCTCGCTGCATATAAAAAATCAGGTTTCCCTGCAACTATTGTACGCCCATCACATACGTACGATCTTCTGCTTCCCGTTCCTTTCGGCGGAAGCAGGGATTCAACAATTCTAGACCGCATCAGAAAAGGTAAAAGAATCCTTGTTCATGGTGATGGAACCAGCCTGTGGGTTCTTACCCACTCCAGAGATTTTGCAAAAGGATTTACCGGGCTCATGGGAAATCCTGCTGCAGTTAGCCACGCCTTTCACATCACCTCCGATGAAGTTCTCACCTGGAACGGAATTGTACAGACTATTGCATGGGCATTGGGGACTGAGGCAAATCTTGTTCATGTAAGTTCTGAGATGATTTGCAGGCATTTTCCGGAATCCCGGGGAACCCTCCTTGGTGATAAGGCCCATAGTTCAATCTTTGACAACACTAAAATAAAACGATTTGTTCCGACGTATTCTGCAGATATTCCTTTCAAAACCGGAATACTTGAAACGATTGAGAAGTTCAATACATTTCCTGGTTTTCAAAATGTTAATGAAGAAATGAACAAGACAATTGATGACTTTTTGGATATTTCAGAAAGATTTTAATTGAGCTAAACTCCTATTTGTTTAGGAGCTATTTATAGAGTAATCAAAAACTTCTGACTAATCGGTGGTTCTTTAACAGCCGGATAATGGTGGAACAAGGGGAAACCCTTTTTACTATTCTACGGCTGTTTTTTTACCGCTGATTCTTGTACAGTCAATCCGCTTTGCTGCAAACACTCCTGAGAATATAATTAAAGATGAGATCACCAAGACAGCCGGGAAACCAATCAGCCGAATAAGTAGTCCGGCAATGATCGGAAAGATCATATTCATAATACTTCCGGCTCCGGCTAATCCAGTATAGACAGGACGGTTTTCATCATTTGATATCTCAAGGAGTACTCCAGGAGCCGCAATTTGATATAAAGCAAGACTGATTCCACTTATAAGGAAAACAATAACATAGAGAGTTTGGTTTGAAGACAGAATTAATGCTGCCAGTGGCGCAGCGGTTCCTGCCAGAATAAACATATAGAGAATCCCCTTGTACCGTTGGTTTTTGTTCACCATATTAAGAATGATATTTGTTGCAAGACTCCCGCTCATTTGAACCAGCAGATAGGTACCAACCATGGTACCGGTAAGTTCAAACTGTGTACGGCCAAAGAGAATGAAAAAGGGAATAGTAACAAGAGTTATTCCAGAAGTATTAATAAGCAGCAGATACATCCGTAAATTTCTGTCTTTCCTAATTGCATCACGAAAAGCCCGAAACCTTTCTGACATACTTATTTTCGTTTTTCCCACCCCTGCAGGCTCCCTGATAAGCCAGAATCCTATTGTCCCAATTAGCAGCAGCACACCGGCAGATATGAAGAGAATACTGTAGTTTACCGGGTAGGCAAAAAGGCTTAACACAAGTTTGACAAGCAGTGCGGAAATAATAACGCCGAAACTTGAAATCAGCTGCTTCAGCAGAAAAAACCGTTTCCTGCGATCCGGCTCAATCGCTCTGCCAAGAATATCCATATAAGCAATCCCCGCAAAAGAACCGCTAAAAGAGAATATAGTCATAATCCCAAGTATGACAAAAACCTTCCAAATCCCTTCTGAACCTGATCCATCCGCACCAAGGAGAAATAATCCAAGAAGAATAAGTGCTGCAACCCTAAGATAGATCCCGGTAATAAGAAATCGTTTCTTTTTAGGGTACGGCATGAGGATTCCGGCAAAAAACAGCTGCATAAAACTTGTACCGCCGATCATTATCGCCGACAATATACCAAGATGTACAGAGGACCCACCGGCTTCGGCAATCATGTTCGGAACAACAGTATTTATATCAATGAAGTTCAGCGTCAGTGCCAGAAACAGGGCATGGAACGTAAATGCAAAAAAATTGGGATTTGAAGACTCTTTCATCTCAACCTCTCTTACTTTATTTTTTTCATGGTAAAATATAATTATGGAAAAAAATAATATTTTTTATAAATAGTCTTGACAATATCAATAAAAACTGTTTAATTGTCAATAGCAACTGTTGCTAATAGCAATTATTATTTGACAAAAGTTATAAGGATACTATCGGAAATGATTGATGAAATTCTTGAATTGAAAAAACGTTGTAATTTCAGTGATGAGATCGGGTTGGCTTTCAACCTGACACTTGGTGAAGTAGCGTGTATTTCCATCATCGCCAAACACGAAACACTCTCTTCAAAAAACCTTTCGTCACTTATGGATTTGTCCCCTTCCCGGGGAAGCAGAGTTATCAGCCGATTAACTGATCGGGGATTCATTGTGGGAAAACCTGATAAGAATGATCGCCGGTACCTCTCCCTCTCACTAACAGAAGCCGGGAAGCGGTGTGATCTGGCAATTCAGTATGAGAAAAGATGTTGTGAAGAGCGAATCCTTGCAGAACTCACCAACGAACAAAAAACAGCCGTTAACAACGGATTAAACATACTTTTACAAGTATTATAGGGAGATTTATATAATGATTACAGAAGTAAGCAGTGCCGTAAACCTGCGTTATTCCAAATTGGCTGAAAGCAGCTGCTGCCTCTCCTGCGGAGGAGCTATAAACCACAGCAAAGTAGCTGCAGGTGAAACCTGTGTTGATCTTGGAAGTGGACGGGGAACAGATGTGCTTCGCATGGCAGAAAGCGTTGGACTAGAAGGTTTTGTGTATGGTATCGATATCTCGGAAGGCATGCTGAAAAAGGCCGAAAAAAATGCTGAAAAACTTGGTGTAAAAAACGTCTCCTTTCTCAAATCAAACCTTGAAAATATCCCTCTTGAAGATGCTGCGGTTGATCTTGTAATCTCTAACTGCACCATAAATCATGCTGACAACAAACAGACAGTATGGAATGAAATATTCAGAATCCTCAAAAAGGGCGGCAGATTTGTAGTAAGTGATATCTACTCCTCTGTTCCGGTGCCTGATGAGTATAATAATGACCCGGCAGCTGTTGCTGAATGCTGGGCAGGGTCTGTTACCAGAGAGATGTATGCTGAACAGCTTAATAATGCCGGATTTACTGATGTACATATTCTGGAGGAGAGCGACCCCTACCCGAAAGGGAAAATTGAAGTTGCCAGTTGGACGATACTGGGAATTAAACCCTCAGGGTGTTCTTGCAGAGGTTAATAATGATCCAGAATAATCGTTGATTGTTTTTGGATTTTGAAGTTTTTGCAATGCTGCACTTTTCAAAATGTATTTTTTGAAAAGTTGCTCAAATTTTTTGTAAGGAGGTATTGTTTATGAGATCACTTGTTAACAAGAAACCTGCTAATCAGAAAGCCGTAGCCCAGTGCTGCGCAAAGAATTCTGTTGTAGTGGCAGGTTGTCACGACTAAGACTCTTGGATGTTTGTACCCGGACTTTCGGGTCCGTGTACAAACTCCTTTTTTACAAATTCACCTTCGTCAGAAAGGAATTACATAGATGGAACTTTCAAAGCATAATATATTTGGAAAACTTAAAGACTCAGAAGATTATTTTATTGTTAACCCGCTGACAAAACAGGCGGATATTCTCTCAGCTGAAAAAGCACAAGAGCTGCAAACAGGAAATTTTACTGATGTTGATGAGTATACTGCAAAAGGATATCTCTCAGATCCGGGCGAAGAAAAAAAACTGTACACCCGTGAATATCTTGATTTTTCAGATACCAGAGATTCCGACGAAATCCAAATCTTCTATGTCCCCACCTACTTCTGCAACTTTGCCTGTACCTACTGCTATCAGGAAGGCTATGAGCATACCACCGAGATGGAACAGCCGGAAGTAATAGATGCTTTTTTTGCCTATATCGATAAAGAGTTTGCCGGAAGAAAAAAATATATAACCGTTTTTGGCGGAGAACCTCTTCTTCCGGGAAAATCACCAAAAGCCAATATTAAGTACCTCATTGACGAAGCATCAAAACGTTCGCTTGGTCTTGCTTTTGTAACGAATGGGTATGCACTAAAAAGTTACATTCCTATCCTGAAAGAGGGATTCATACGAGAAATTCAGGTAACACTGGACGGACCGGAAAAAATTCATAACAAACGACGGATGCTCAAGGGCGGCACCGGAACCTTTAACCAGATAGTGGAAGGAATAGATGCAGCTCTTGAAGCGGGAATGCCCGTTAACCTTCGGGCTGTTGTAGATCGTGAAAATATGCCGCACCTTGGAGAGCTTGCTGACTTTGCGATAGCTAAAGGCTGGACAGCAAGTTCACTTTTCAAAACACAGCTTGGAAGAAATTATGAACTGCATTTCTGTCAGTCTGATCAATCAAAACTGTATGACAGAGTCAGCCTTTACGAAGACATATATGCACTCATCAAAAAACAGCCGCAGTTTCTGGAGTTTCACAGACCGGCTTTCTCAATCTCGAAGTTTATCTTTGAAAACGGCGAATTACCTAATCCGCTGTTTGACTCCTGCCCTGCATGTAAAACAGAATGGGCTTTTGATTTTACCGGACGTATCTACTCCTGCACCGCAACTGTTGGTATGGACGGAGAATCACTGGGAACCTTCTATCCTACCATTACACGTAAAGATGAGATTATTGAGCAGTGGGAGGAACGGGATGTAACTACTATTCCGGAATGTGCCGGATGCTCTATGCAGCTTGCCTGCGGAGGCGGATGCGGATCAGTGGCTAAAAATAAATCCGGAAAAATTCAGTCCCCGGACTGTCGACCGGTTAAAGAGATGATGAGTATGGGGCTATCCCTTTATTTTGGGCAGCCGGAGTGAGTATATTTCAGCTTTTATGCTGATTTTGATTGTAAAAAAATGGAGATGTAAATAACATGGCAAAATTAATCAAAGAGATAAACGCAGAAGATTATCAGAAAGAAGTTTTAGATAAACCCCGAGTGGTTGTGGATTTCTATTCAACAGAGTGTCCTCCTTGTGAAGCTCTGGCTGCTAAATATGAATCACTCAGTGAAATTTATGGGGAAGATATTCCCTTTGTAAAAATATTCCGTCAGGGAAACAGGGAACTGGCTACTGAACTTGATATAACCGGCTCTCCAACAGTACTTTTTTATGAGAACGGAAACATTGTCGGGGATAAACTTACCGGTGGTGTTAAGCGCTCAGCTCTGATGAAAAATCTTGATACACTTCTTTCAGATGAAGAAAAAGCCGAAACTCATGCAAAGATACAAGAGTACGAAACAGAGACCGATGTTGTGGTGCTGGGCGGTGGCCCTGCTGGTCTTACTGCTGGACTGTACCTTGCCCAGGCTCATGTAAAAACGATCCTTGTTGATACCGCTCTTCCTGGTGGATATGTTGCAACTACACACCTTGTCTCCAACTACCCTGGTTTTATTGAACCACAGCCGGGAATGATGCTATCTCACTACATGAGTGAACAGGCAAAGGCAAACGGTGTTGAGTTCAGAGCTGCTGTTGAAGTTAACAATGTTGATCTGAAAAACAAAACGGTTACTATAGATGGTGTAGAGACCATCAAAGCTAAAAAAATTGTTGTTGCAACCGGTTCACGGCCAAGACCTCTGGGACTTCCCGGTGAAAAAGAGTATGGCGGAAATGGTATTTCCTACTGTGCCACCTGTGATGCAAAATATTTTCAGGATAAAGAGGTGGTAGTAATCGGCGGGGGTAACTCAGCCATAGAAGAGACCTTTTTTATTGCGAAATTTGCAAAAAAAATCACCATCGTGCACCAGTTTGATCATTTTCAGGCCAACATGGTTGCTCAGGAAAAGTTAAGAAATCTTGAAAATGTAGAAATTCTGCTTGAGCATGAACCCCGTGAGTTCAAAAAGTACGGAACCATGGATATGGGTGTTGTCGTAGAAGATTTGAAATCAGGCGAACGGAAAGAGGTTCTAACCAATGGAATTTTTGTCTTTGTCGGGTTCCTTCCCAACATTGAAGCTTTTGACGGTAATCTAGATCTTGATCAATGGGGCTACCTAAGTACTAATGATGAGATGGAGACAAGTATCGATGGCGTATTTGCGGTAGGTGATGTTAAGACTAAAGCATATCGCCAGATAACTACTGCTGTTGCTGACGGAACCATTGCTGCAATCGCAATTTCCAAGAATATCTAATTTTTCACGTAGTATCGTGCTGGTAAGCCGGTCCCCAATTCCCCGGTGGCCGGTTTTTATACAAAAGAGGATCTTTCAAAATATATTTTGTTCTTAGATTTTTGAAATTTGCTCAAGGAAACCACAGATGAACTGTATAGCCTGTAAAACTAAATCCTGTCGCGGAAACATCTCCTGTGGTGCAGAAAAGTTTGATCTCGATATAAATATGGATGCCTATCATAAAGAGGATTCTCAGAAGATCGTACAGGCTGCAGCAATTCTTGTAGATGATGGTCGGGCCGGCACTCTTTCACGGATTGAAGAGCTGGTTGAGTTTGCTCGCTTAATGAACTACCAACGAATAGGTCTTGCCTATTGCTATGGTATGGAATCTACTGCTTCAGCAGTACGTGATATCTTTACTGCTAACGGGCTGAAGACTGTAGGAGTCTCCTGTACTGTCGGTGGTTTCAGTCAGAGTGAGATCAATGAAAACAGTACACTGACCGGGGTTTCCTGCAACCCGCTAAATCAGGCAGCCCAGCTGAATCAGGAAAAGGTCGACCTTGCCGTGGTAATTGGACTTTGCCTGGGTCACGATATCCTGTTTAACAGGGAGTTTAAGAGTGATATTACAACGCTAATCGTAAAAGATCGGCCAAATGAACATGCACCGTTTGTGGGGATAAGGAATTACCAGAAAACCCAAAATGAAATTGCAAATTCCACGAAATAGTATACAAACTTCCTTTAATTTCATTGATAATCCTATTTCTCGGGTATATTATACTATTATGTGCTTGTAATTACAGGGGGATTAAAGATATGGAAAAAGAGATTACTCTTGCAGAATTTGCAAAAGAACTTAAGGTTCGATTGGAAAACGGAAAAACGGTAGATTGCTGCAAACAGGAACTGCTTAATCTCGCTGATATTATCACTGATAAAATTGGTTCTGAGAAAATTACGGTAACCTGGAAAGACTAAAATTACCCTAATTTTTTATACAGTTCTTAAACTGATCCAAAAGCACAGAAAATTCACTTAATGCTCTTTGAACCGACTCGGGTGCTGTAATATCAACCCCGGCTTTCTTAAGAGCATCAACAGGATGTTTTGAACCGCCGCTTCTTAGGAAATCCTTATAGCGACAGACTGCCCCTTCATCACCTGATAGGATTTCCTGTGAAAGCGAAAGTGCTGCCGATGCACCTACTGCATAAGTATAGACATAATAAGCCTGATAAAAATGCGGTATTGTTAACCCTTCAAGATCACTCGTCATCTCCGGAGTAAATTCCGGACCATAATAAACTCTTAATAGATTCCGATATATTTCACGAAGTCCGTCTGTTGTTACCGGTTTTCCTGCCTCTACCTCTGTATGTATTCTGTGTTCATACTCCGCAAGCATTGTCTGTCTGAATATTTTAGCGGTAATATCATTTAACAACCGTTCAAACAGGAAGGCTTTGTGCTGTTCATCATCAGCCTGCTTTAGTAGATAATTATAGAGCAGCCGCTCATGCACATTTGCCACGGTTTCAGCCTCCAAAACAGAGTACTCGTAGTGCTGGAACGGGTTATTGCGAATACTGTACCAACTGTGCATAGCATGTCCGCTCTCATGAGCAAGTGTAAAAAGATTCCGTAAAACTGTCGGTTTATAATTTAATAAGATAAAAGGCTCTCCTGCATAGCAGGCAGCAGTGAATGCTCCGGATCGCTTCCTCTTATTCTCATACCGGTCAACCCAACCGTACAGAAGCCCCTGCCGAAGTGTATTGGTATATTCTCTTCCAAAAGGTTCAAGGGCAGCAATGACCGTCTCCACAGCCTTCTCATAGGGATAATCCGTAGATACTGATTGAATTAAAGGAAGTTCAAGATCATACGGCCGTAGAGCATTAAGGCCGAGAAGGTTTTTTTTCAACCTAATAAACTCATGAAACAAGGGAAGCCCTTCATGAACGGTTTTTACCATATTGTCATAAACACTCTCCTGAATAGCATCTTTAAAAAGAATTGAAGCTCTTGCTGATGGATAATTTCGAATTCGTGATACATAGACATCGTTATGGATACTTCCTGCATAGAGAGCTGCAAGGGTATGTTCATGTTTTTTAACCGTTTCATAATATTGATTATATGCCCGCCTGCGCAAATCCCGATCAGGTTGTATAAGAAACCATGAAAGATTCTGTCGGCTGAGAGGCTTGTTTCCTTTCGCTGTATCCACTATCCCAAAATCTATATCTGCATTCATCAGCAGAGAAAATGCATTCCCGGCTGTATTCGAAGACTCTTCATAAAGAGCCAGAAGCTGTTCTTCGTTTACCGGAAGTATATGGGGCTGCATTCTATGAAGTTTATCGATCATAATTTGATAATTATCCAGTTCAGGAAGTTCTGCAGTATAGGCTGAAAGTGTTTTTTTAGATATTTTCAGCAGTTCGGGTTCAAAAAAACTGAGAGCTGCCTGTGCCCGGGCTTCGACCTGATCCATCAAACTTTGTCTTTCCTGATTTTCAGGTGCTCCGGTGTCTCCGGAAAACAACAGAAAAGCATAATATGAGAGTTTTTCAATCAGCATTCTTATTTGCGAAAGAAAATCCAGGCCGTCAAGTAAGTTTTTTGCTGATTCCTGTAATGTTCCGGCAAATGACCCGGCATTGGCTGCCAGCTCTTCAATTAGAGAAATATCTTTCAACCATGCTTCAGCATCAGGGTAGAGTTTTGACAGATCCCATTGATCTGATTTGTTTATCTCATTCCGGAGAGGTGTCATTAGTTGATGCTTATTCATATTTGATTCCTTTACAACTCTTTTCCCTTACTCTGTATAGTATAACAGTTTTCCGGCTCTCTCATAAAGACAATCAGGCTAATGGTAAAAAGTGAAAATCTATTTTTGCTCCTTACCTGCTGATATAAATAATAAGAAATCATTCCCACCCTTTTCGAGTCAGTTAATATACGATATAGTTATATCATGTTTTCATTATTTAAGAAAAAACAAGACAAGAAGCCGGAAGCTCCGGTACAGGAAAGTGCGGCTCAGGACAACTCTTTAACCATTATTCCTGAGGAACTCTCAAAACTTCCTTTTATTCATGTAGAGGGAGAAAATAAAGGTAAAAACCTGATTATGATCTCCCTGACAACCTGCGGGTTCTGCAAAAAAGCTATGCAGTTCCTTACTGATAAGGGAGCCTCGTTCGCCTACATCTACCTTGATAAAGAAAATCCGGCAGTAAAGAAAATTCTGAGATCATATGTTTCTGAAACTTTTGATACTTCGATCACCTTTCCGTTTCTTATCATAGATAACAAAAAATGGATATCAGGATTCCTGCGAATTGAGTGGGAGGATCTGCTAAAATAATGAAACGAGATCTTACTCTGCAGGACGTACGTACATTTACCGAAAAAGCCGCAGCAAAAAAAGGCTGGGTTCTGAATCCCGATGATGAGTTTCTAACGACAATACTAGAGGGGTTGCTGGGAAATTACCAAAACCTTGGGTATTATCAGTGTCCCTGCAGAATGTCCTGGGATGATCGCAAAAAAGACCGGGATATTATGTGCCCGTGCGACTACAGCCCTGCTGATATCGAAGAGTACGGCCACTGCTTCTGTGCTCTGTTCATGACGCAGGTTTTTGTGGATTCCGGAAAGGAACCGAACAGTATACCAGAACGCAGACCTGGTGAGCTGTTTCCTGAATAGTTAAAAACTCAACTCATCCAGTTTAACCGGTCTGCCTAACTCTGCTGACATATCAGCAGCAAAGACAACTCTGTGAGATTCAAACGCACTCTCAAGATTATTTGTTGCTTCAACCCCCTTATCCAGACACTCTGCAAAATGTGCAAACTGCTCAACATAGGGATGATCAGAAACATCTCCGCTGTCGATAAGGTTCACATCAAGAGTTGACCACCCTTTTAAACCCTCTATCTTTTTGCTGTAAAACTGGTTGTTCTTCACAGAACCTTCACTGCCGACAATATTTACGTTAAACGCATAGGGCTGCATGCAGTCTGTTACCGAAGAGACCTTACCAACCGCCCCGTTTCTGAACTTCATAACTGTAACTGTATTCAGTGGATAATCATAATTTTCATAGATAGGATTGGGATTGGTGTTTCCATAGGTGAAAACTTCCTCAACCTTTTCATCCATAATATAGAGAAGAAGATCCAGAGCATGACATCCTGCACGCAGAAGGGAGCTGCCGCCATTTTTTTTCTGAGATTCCCACTTCTGGTTCGCATACCACGGGCCGATACCATGAAAGTAATCGGCTTCACCGTAATACACATCCCCTACAAGACCCTGATTCATGATAGACCGAATAGCCTGAACCGATGTCATGAAACGAACTTCAAAACAAATTGAGGTGAGCGTCTTGTTTTTACGAACAGTCTTAAGCATTTTAACAGAATCTTCGAAATTAAGGGTTATCGGTTTCTCAAGTATAACGTGTTTCCCCGCATTACTTGCCGTAATAGTCTGCTCCAGATGAAGAAAGTGCGGAGTACAGATATCGACCACGTCTATCTCATCATCAGCCATAAACAGATCAATATCATTATATATCTTGACATCAACACCATATTTTGCTTTTAAATCTACCGGATCCAGCGGTCTTCGGGAGAGAAGGGCATACGGCTCGAACTGATCCATTTTCTTAAAAGCTTCCAGATGAGCACCGGCTACCCAGCCAAATCCGATAATACCTACTTTATATTTACTCATAATCTGCATCCTTCTCAAAAACAGTTTTTCCCCTTAAAAGGGTCCTTACTACCCCAAAATCCTTATCAATAATGGCAATATCTGCATATTTACCAACTTTCAAGCTTCCTGTCTCATCATCTATACCCAGGGTTGTTGCCGGATTAATACTGCCCCACTTTATCGCATCATGTTGAGATAATTCAGCATATTCAGCCAGCCTGCTGAGAGCGACATTCATGGTTACCGCACTGCCCGTTAAATTTCCATGCACAGCTGGATCACTGTCGATCATTCTGAGAACACCCTTTTCTACATAGGCTTTTCTTCCATCTTTATAGGTAATAATTGTTCCGTCAGGCCTTCCTGTTCCTACAAGGGAGTCAGTTACGATAATTGTTCTGTTGTGTGGTTTAACCTTAGCCAGAAACTTGAAAAAAGGCTTCGGCACATGAACCGGACAGCCGATTAATTCAATACTGACCTGATCATAATAGAGAACCGCTGTTTCCATTCCCGGCATCATCACCAGAGCTTCATCAGGATTTTCTTTATATCCAAGAGTCGTATCATACATATGAGTAACATGCCGTGCTCCAGCCTTAATAGCCTGTTCAGCCTGTTCATACGTAGCTTCTGTATGACCAAAAACAGGGATAATACCGTTTTTTTCCAGCTGTTCAGTTAACCAGAGAGTGTTTTCCAGTTCCGGGGCATAGGTCAGGGTTTTTACTACATCACCAATTTGATCAATAATAGCTTCAACATCCTCTTTTTGAGGAATGCAGAGATATTCGGCTGCATGGCCTCCGCGGCATCTCGGGGCAAGCCAGGGTCCCTCAACATGAACTCCATGCATAAGGCATCCAATCGGGCTCTCCTGTTTAACTTTTCTCAGGAGTTTCCCCTGTGCTATGATTGATGAGATAGGATTTGAGAGCATGGTGGCAACTACACGGGTTACCCCATATTGCGTATAAGCATAGAGGGCTTTCTCGGTATCCTCAAAACTGCTCTCCATAAAATCAACATCCAGAATACCGTGAGTATGCATATCAATAAATCCGGGGCTGATAACCTTCCCCTGGACATCAATAATTTTCCCTTCAGGATCAGCCGGGGGAGTCCCCTCAGCTATGGTTGTTATACGCTCACCTGAAATTACCACATACCCGTTTTCTATGGTACCTGTATCAGCATACACGGTTCCATTTGTTAAAATCAGGGTGTCCACGTTAGTTCACTTCAGGATCAAGCGGTCCGGCAAGGTCCTTAATAAAAAAGAGTTTTCCCGGATACTGCGGCATAATACTT
>JABMQR010000050.1 GCA_013202335.1 Bacteroidota bacterium | reverse complement strand
TTTTCTAGAAAATCGATTCAACCTTCGGTTGAATTTAGATTTTTGAAATTGCCTCAATCCCTTCTAAATGAAGAAGGAATCGCTTTGCATCACTACCAGCCCGGTATTTACCTATAATCTCTTTGGTTACTGGCCCTTTATGAATGGGAACTACCCGGTGACAGGGAATCAGAAGCAAAAGGTGGTTTTTCCCAATAGCACTTCCGGCAGCTCTTGATGCTTTAGCACTTTCGGCAAGTTTTGCAATTTCGGCATAGGAAACAGTTTCGCCATACGGAATATTCAACAATGCAGCATATACACGTCTCTCGAATTCAGTCCCCTCAAATACTATCGGTAAACTAAATTTTTGAAGAGAACCGGAAAAGTATTCCTGCAGTTCCCGGACAAGACTGCTGCAGGCCTCCCAGTCGGGCTTACATTCCCAGCTTTTTGGCGGTGGTTCGGTATCACACCAGAGCACCCGGCCTTGTTCATCAACTGAGAGGTAGAGAGTTCCTATGGGTGAATCATAAATACAGACATAACATGGTTTCATCTTGAATCCATAATAATTGACTGATACAAAATCTGCAATAGTCAAATGATAGACGAATTGGCATTAAAATGTCATAATTTTGCTGAGAAAAATAATACTGAACTGTAAAAGATAAAGGAGTACATATGAAAAAAATCCCGGCAATAGCTGTTACCATCGGTGACCCTGCTGGAATAGGTGCGGAGATAGCTGTAAAAGCCTTTTTCGGGGATTATTCCTATACTGTCAAACCAATACTCATCTGCGATTCTACAGTCCTTCTGGCGGCAGCAGATATTTGCGGAATCACCTGTGATTCTCCTGTTGTTTCCTCACTCAGTGAGCTGGAAACCTGTCTAATGAATAATCAGGATTCACTTCCGGTAATCTATAATTGTTCAGCTGTTGATGATAATGCAGTTTGCTATGGAGAAGTTCATGCACATTATGGAAAAGCAGCTTATACCTATATTGAAACAGCAGTAAATCTCATTAATAAGGGATATGCTTCTGCGGTAGTAACCGGACCGATAAATAAAGAGTCACTACAGGCGGCCGGGGTGCCTTATATAGGCCATACTGAAATATTGGGAGGGCTGACGAATGTTGCCAACCCATTGACTATGTTTGAAACCCTTGGAATGCGGGTGTTTTTTCTTAGCCGGCACGTCTCTCTCAGGAAAGCCTGTGATCTGGTCACTGAGAAGTCAGTTTATGAGCATATTGATAAATGCAGTAAAGCACTGCAGATTTTGGGTGATACTTCAGGAAAGCCGTTAGCAGTTGCGGGGTTGAATCCTCACAGTGGTGAGCATGGGCTGTTTGGTGATGAGGAAGAGACTGCAGTCAGGCCTGCAGTAGAGCGTGCATCTGCCGATGGATATTCGGTTGCCGGACCAATCGGAGCAGATTCAGTTTTTCATCAGGCAAAAATCGGTATATATAGCGCAGTACTCTCGTTGTATCATGATCAGGGTCACATCGCAGCCAAAACTCTGGATTTTGAAAGAACGGTATCAGTAACTCTGGAACTCCCTTTTCTGAGGACATCAGTTGATCACGGCACAGCTTTTGACATAGCTGGAACAGGGGCAGCTTCAGAGATCAGTATGGTGGAAGCTTTTCAGATAGCAGAAAAGTATGCACCTTTTTATGCAAGAAAGTAGGTTGAAAAGTTATGGTTGAATTGCGAAGTGTAAATAAATCATTTAAGACACGAAAAGGGCATAAGCATGTTCTGAAAGACATCTCCTTTACTGCTGATCCAGGTGAAATTTATGGATTGCTTGGGCCGAATGGTGCCGGAAAAACTACCACCTTGAGGATAATAGCAACTCTTTTAAAAGCAGATAGCGGAGAGGTTTGGGTAGACGGATTGAATGCTGCAACTGAAGGGCGCAAGGTGAGGGATAAGGTTGGCTTACTGACAGGTGATATGAAACTATCAGGGAATCTTTCACCACGCGAGATGCTGAAGTTTTTTTCTGATCTCAATCATATACCAAAAGAGATCTCAAAAAAGAGGATAGAAGAACTTTCTGATTATTTGGATATGAAAGATTTTCTTGACAGGCCAATTGAGAAGCTCTCAGCAGGTATGAAACAGAAAACATCTATTGCGGTAAGTATTGTACATGATCCTGACATTATTATATTCGATGAACCAACAAGCAATCTTGATGTCCTTGCTGTTAAAGTTGTAGTGGATTTTCTCCATGATGCCAGTAAACAGGGGAAAACGGTTCTGCTGTCGACACATGTGCTCTCTGAAGCAGAAAAACTTTGTACGAAAATTGGTATTATTCTGGAAGGAGAACTTATTATTAACGGTACAAAAGAAGAAATTCTCGCATCATATAACTCATCTTCTCTGGAAGATGTGTTTTTCTCTTTGGCGAAGGACAGGGGGTTGATAATATGATGAAAGATGCTTTAATTATCCTGAGAAAAGAGCTGAAAAATATAATAAAGGACAAAAGGACACTAATTGCGACACTGCTGGTTCCTTTTCTGCTTATTCCGCTTATGTTTGTGGGTATGGATTATATAGAGAAACGACAGCGTTCTTCAGCAGAGAATACAGTCTATCCGATTAATATAATACATAATGATGATCCTGCGTTTCTTGAAATCCTTTCTGAAAAGCTGGATTTCAGCCTGACAAGAGAACCTGCTGAGGATGTACTTGTTGTAGAATTCCCTGAGGGATACTCTCCAGGTGATACCGCTGAAGCCGTTATTCATTTTAATTCAACTTCACAAAAGTCATCATTTGCTTCCTCAAGAATTGGTTATGCTCTTTCAGATTATTCAGCATATCTTGCTGATAAATATCTTGATGATTATGGAATTGATCTGAAATCTCTCTATACTATCTCTATTTTTAAAGTTGATACTGCCCCGGAAGAGGCTCAGGGAGCTGGGTTTCTGCTGATAATGGTGCCATACCTTATTTTGGTCTATGTATTTGCGGGTGCAATGTCGGTTGGTATAGATGCTACAGCAGGGGAGAAAGAACGGGGCAGCCTGGCAGTTATTCTGGTAAATCAGGTGTCTCGTTCCTCAATAGCGATTGGAAAAATTCTGTATGCGGTAACAGTAGGTGTTGCTTCCAGCTGTATGACTTTTTTAGGATTTATACTGGCTATAAATTTAACAGGTGGTCTGTTTGGACAAAGTGCAAAATTTTCAGGATTCTCCTTTAGTTCGCTGATTGTGCTCCTGATAACGCTTGTTATGACGAGTACAAATGCCGCTTCAATAATAATTTTTCTTGGAAGCATGGCAAGGACTGTTAAAGAGGCGACAACCTATATACTGCCGATCTACTTTGTGGTAGTAATTCTTGGTGTTTTGACTATGAATATGGATCCTTCTTCAAATCAGTTACTTTTTTTGGTTCCTTTTCTGAATACGGTATTCTTATTAAAAGGGGCAATTATTAATGACAGTACATTGCTGCAGCTATTAATGTTAATAGCCTCAGATACGGTCCTCATAGGAATATTAGTCTTTAGTACTTCAAGGCTGTATAACTCAGAAAAAATTCTGAATACAATTTCCTGAACCAATTTAAGAAACTTCGTAACTGTTAGGCTGACTGTTGGTTTCTGTAATTAGTAATATAATACTGAATAGGTGAAATAATTTAATAATCGATAATGAGGTTGAAAAAATGAAGAGAAAGTCACTCACTGCTGCCGTAATATGTTTGATTCTGGTGCTTCTTAGCGGATGTGCAACCAGTATTGCATTTGATGTGATAAAACCGGCAGAGATAAATATGTCTGAATATTCCCATTTGGCGATTTTCGATATTGAGCCGTATGAGTTTTCCTTTTTGGACCTGGCAGGCACTGTTGTTCTGGATCTTATTCTCGGAAAGGATATTGACCGGCCAACCGGGTATACACTTTTCATGGAGAAGGACATTTCTAATAAATTTGAACGACAGCTCATCTACAGCCTGCAGCAAGCTGATTACTTCACCCTGATTCCTCCCTCCCAGCTTAGACCATATAAGAATATTAATGCATCCGGGGCCTATAGTAATGACATTTTGATAAACAACTTTAATGTTACCGCAAGTTTAATCGGCACTATTGAGGATATGCGGTTTCATGAAGAGATTATCGAAATTGAGACAAATGTTGACGATGGATTCGGCGGTGTGATAACAATAATTACAGAGTCATTTCTGCAGGAAGTCACCATGGATTTCAGTTACAGTATTCTGGACTTACGTACAAATCAGATTATTGCTACCAGATATGAAAAAGGTGAGAGAAGGTTAGTAACTCAAATTGAGGATAAAGAGACGTTTAGACCGCCAAAACTGTATGATCTGTATACAGCGATTATTACTGAAATATCATCAAAAATACGGTATCAGCTGGCTCCGCGTATTGAAAGAGAGTACCGCTTTCTGGAAAAAGATAAGACGAGAAATAGGGTAATGGAGACGGCAGATAAATTGGTGAAAGATCGAAATTACGAACAGGCACTCTCTTTGTATCTTGAAATCTGGTATTCCAGCAGGAATTATGCAGCAGGATATAATGCTGCAGTGCTGTATGAAGTAATGGGGCAGCTTCAGCAAGCTGTCAGTTTTATGCAGGATGTTGCAAACAGAACAAAAAATCCAGATGCTTACAGAAAACTTTCACAACTGGAACACGAACTGCAGGTGTACAATGAAGCAATAACACAGATTCGACAATAACAACTGAGTCTCTTTCATAAATAGTTGTTTTTGAAAGAACAACCTATAAGACAGAGGTTTTCGATTTGTGAAATCACCTCAACTATCAATTTAATTATTAGCAGCTGCATACTTGCAGCTGTTTTTTTTCTATAGGGATTTGTTAGTTATTTGGTGTATTTTTATACATATATAATAAATAAGCAAAAAAATTAAGGAAAACATAAATAATACATAATTTGCCATAGTAGATCCGTGTTTCCACTCTTTAACCGCTTCTTGACCAGACAGAAAAAATTCCATATTATGCTGTATTTACAATATGTTTTGAATAAATTATGTATAAATATACAGAAATAAGGAGTTATTATGCAGCGTGCTGTACGATCATCCAGCCCTGGAATTAAAAGAAATGCTGCCGGAGCACTCCCGGCATACGGACTTTATGAGCCTGGATTTGAGCATGACAGCTGCGGAGTTGGGTTTATCGCTCACCTTGATGGGGAAGCCCGACACTCAATTGTACGTGATGGAATTAAGATTCTTCAGAATTTACAGCATAGAGGAGCCGTCGGC
>JABMQR010000049.1 GCA_013202335.1 Bacteroidota bacterium | reverse complement strand
CCCATATCGTATGCCTGAGAAGCACCCAGTTCCCTTCAACAACAACAGCAGGAGCTGTTACTGATATTTGATTCTCAACCGGGTCATGAAAATTACGGTCATACTCCGGCCACAAACCATCTTTCATTTTGAGCAGCAGTAAACGTTCCAGCAAGGCTCCCGCATCGTAGGTTTCGGGAGCACCTTTTATCTTTTTAAGAGATATCGATTCTTCGTCTTTCACATGAGTATGGGTATCAAGATAGGTATTAGGATAATGAAAACCATCAATCGAAAGGTGCTGAACTTCAGACAGTTCCGGGTTGTCCTTTGATAAAGCTTCCCATAATGCTGCAACAGTCGATTTTCCTGATCCGGGAGGACCAGCCAGGAGAACAACAACTTTCCTCCCACCACTGTCCCTACTCTCTTTTACCAGATTATTAATTATTCTTACGATGGGTAGATGGACAGTTTGTATTTCTTCATCATCAAAAGAAAAAGTATCTGTAAATCCGCTCACTGTCAGTGCAACTGTCATAGAACTACCTCATATGAAATAATATCACGAAATTTTTAATTATTAAAAGCCTAATTCATTCATAAGATGAGTTCATGCATAAAGAGCAAGTCAACTTCTGCAGTATTTGAATACCAGTATATCGATAAATGTTTAGCTACTGTAAATCTTTTCCTTGACTGATGCCAACTCTCATATTAGCATGAGTCAATTAAAAAATATGTTTTTGCAATTTACTTTTGAAGTTTCCGATTTTAATGATATATAAATGAAGCAATTTCATAAATCAAAGATTTATTGAAATAGCTTTTTGAAGTTTTTGATTTGAAGTATATATATTGTTATATAGTAACATTTTATTACAAATCTAAAACTTCTGACTAATTGAAGGTTGTTCTTTCAAAATTGGAAATTTTGAAAGAACCTCAAATATATATTTACATCGAAAACTTCTTCTCACACTATCATTTAAGGCATCATCATGAAATCGTTTTACTAAGGAGCCACCATTGGATTTTTCAAGCTTTAATCAACTATTTTTAGCATTCATTCTATTGATTCCTATTGTAATCATTGCCAGAACGGTCGTTGCGGGAACGAAATACTCCCCAATACTGATCATTGTCGTATTCGGATTATTAATGGGGTTCCTTCTGGAAAAAAGCGGTGTTGCCGCAGCAGGGTTACCGGAATTCACTCTTGTACAGTTCATGAGCAAGGTTACTGTCGTTGTTCTCATTGTGACATTCTTCGTCGGTGGTCAGGAACTGAAAAAATTGATCTCTAAAAAACACCTCGATATTGAAGATTTGGTCATCCCTTCAGAGGATGAGGTCATTCTGGGAACAAAAAGGACCCAGCTCTTCTTCATCATACGTTCATTTTTCATCCTTATCGCCATTCAGGGAGCCTACACGATAATCATGGGAAATACCGGATCAGGTCCACTTTCAAAGGCTTATCCCATACTTACCTATCTTGGTTTGATGGGAGCTGTCATCATTATCGACTCCAAAGCTAAAATCAAAAACAAATCCCTGTACATCTTTAAAGGCTTTTTTGAGATGATTGTGATACTCTGTCTCTTGATTTTATCCTATCTCATTTCTATCTGGATAAAAAACCTTATACCATTACCACAAATCTTTTTTGCCATGCTCACTTCTGCAGGACTTGGATTTATATTTGTAAAATGGAAGTTCGGACCAACCATGAGATCCCTGCTTTTTGCAGGAATACCGGTAGTTCTGGCAGCAAACTTTCTGATTGGCGGATCCAGAATTCTTCAGGCCTTCCAAATTGACGAAATGACGAAAGTCATGGGATACGGTTTCTTTGGACAGTTGTTGTGGATGTTTGGTGGAATACTCTTATTGATCTATTTTGGCAAGGCTAATCATGTAAGAAATTTAGCACCTGGAATGGCTGGATCGTTGTCTCACTCAGGATTGACCGGAGCATGTACCGCCGGAGACCTTGGACATGAAGCAGCCGCCCGTGCACCTATCATGATCAACGTTCCATTTTTTGGACATATCTTTGTTTTTACCATTCTCGCATACAGTGCTGCAAAAGGAACACTATCAATCTTACCTTCCGTGCTTGTTGTTTTGGCCGGTATAGTATTTACAAGCCTTTCTCTACGCAATTTGAGTAAAGCCCATGGTGAAGAAACAAAAGAGGTTAAGGGTTTAATGCTCTTCAGCTTTGGCTGGCAGCTGACCGCTGTTTTCGGAAGCTTTCTATTACTTGAACTAAGTGGAATATCTATATGGAATGCAGCGATGGCAACCTCTTCAGCAATATCACACTTCGGTCTTTTCGCTGCTGTTCAGGGAGACATGTTTGGACACAGTACTGCAAGTTTGATTCCATTTATATTTGCAATGCCCTTCCTCGTACATCCTTTAGTATTCGGTATGTTTGGCCGGGCTATGAAAAAAGATGGGAAGATGCCGGTTAAACCTGTCATCGTCTTTGTAATACTGGGAATTGCAGGATCTCTGATTTCACTACTGATACTCTAATAAATCTAACAATGACATATAATGGTAATACAAAACCAGGTTTGCTGCTTGCGTATTACCATTTTTTTATTCTATCCTATAATAAATCTAACCAACTCTTCATGCACTGAAAATTATTCATGCGCATATAAACCCCTTTCCAAAAGCAGTACACAGTTATTGTCAGAGGCATTAAAGATATCACATTGGGAAACACAAAAAATTTCAACAAGTCTGTTTAATACATTACTTTTAGGATATACTAAATTCTTTTTTTGACATATTATTAACTCATGTATAAAGACAATAAGGAGTCTTCATGAGTAATCCTCTCCTGATTCAAGGCGGTATGGGTATAGGCGTTTCAAACTGGCGATTGGCCAGAGCGGTATCCAGTGCTGGACAACTCGGTGTAATATCCGGGACAGGTTTGGATGGAGTACTGGTACGCAGACTTCAGGATGGTGATCCAGGCGGGCATATGAGACGGGCTTTAGCCGCATTTCCCTTTCGTGATGCCGCCCGGCATATTTTGGAGCGCTATTTTGTTCCAGGCGGAATCAAAAGACGGCATCACTATGCCAGAGTTCCTATTTTCACCATCAAGAATAATGACAATCTCAATGAATTAACCGTAGCTGCCAATTTTTCCGAAACATGGTTGGCTAAAGAGGGACAAACCGGGTCTGTGGGAGTCAACTATCTGGAGAAATTGCAGCTTCCAAGTCTTTCTTCACTGTACGGAGCCCTTTTAGCGGGAATTGATTATGTAATCGTAGGTGCGGGAATCCCTCTGGAATTCCCGGGAATACTCAGAAAACTGGTGAAGAACCTGCCTGCAAGCCTGAGACTTAACGTAGAGAATGCAGGGAAAGAAGAGAGTTTCTTTTCTCATTTTGACCCCATATCCCTTTTTGGGAGAAAACTTCCTTCACTTACTCTCCCCAAATTTCTGCCTATCGTCTCTTCCAATCTTCTGGCAAACCTTATGGCGAAAAAAGCCACAGGTCCAATTGATGGACTAATTATAGAAGGCCATGTAGCGGGAGGACACAATGCTCCCCCACGTGGAAAGATGATTCTGGATGAATCCGGAGAACCAATTTACGGCGATCGTGATAAGATAAATACGGAAAAACTTAAAGAGCTTGGAGTCCCTTTCTGGATGGCCGGCTCTTATGGAGAACCGGAACAACTGGAAGCCGCCTTAGCTACCGGTGCAGCAGGAATACAGGTGGGATCACCATTTGCTCTCTGCAGGGAATCCGGAATATTTCCTGATTTAAAAAGACGGATTCTGGAAACCGTTAGCCGGGGAATGAGTTATGTCAGTACTGACACTAATGCTTCCCCTACAGGGTTCCCTTTTAAGGTAATGCGCTTACTTGATACACTTTCCGAAACCGCTCTCTTTGAGAGCCGGAAAAAAGTCTGCAACCTCGGCTACCTGCGACAGCTCTACAAAAAAGAGGACGGTTCTATCGGATACCGATGCTCCGCAGAAACAACGGAAGCTTTCGAAAATAAAGATGGTGTTGTTAATGAGGGAACAACAGGGAAACGCTGCCTCTGCAATGCATTATTTGCAACAGTAGGGATGCCTAGCGAATATGACGACGGATATACCGAAAAGGCTATTGTAACCATTGGTTCCCGCCTGGAAAATGTAAGGAATCTATTGAGGAAAAAAGCCGATTTTACTGCCCGGGATGTAATTAACTATATTCTAAAAGGAAAGTAGTAAAACAACAGACAGCAACAGAAACCTAACCCTTGCTCCACTACATTAACTATCTAAAATCCACTCAAGACCTAATTCAGTCAATTTCTCTTTTTGGGGAACCTGTGATGTTCTCACCCTACTGAAAACAGGGAGAAATATCGTGCTGATCGGGTGTCACAATATACTGCTATGAAACGGGATCTGCAGAATCAAAGGTGTCCTCCATAAACATTCTGGCTCTGGCCCTGTACACTGATGGCGAAATCCCGAATGTATTCTTAAATACTTTACTTAAATGAAAGGCATCATAAAAACTCAGTTCCAAGGCTATCTGATGTAATGTTTTATCGGTGGTAGCCAGAAATATCTGGGATTTCTCCAAACGTTTTCTATTTACATATTCCTTTATTGTCATATTTGTACTCTCCTTAAAAAGGCTATGACAGCGGTTCACCGAAAGATTCATCTGATCAGCGATGATTTTCCTTGAAAGCGAAGTTGAAAGGTTATCTTCAATATATTTCAGTATTGGATACATACGATCAATACGCTTGAGAAATCCATATGCCTGTGGTTTAAGCTGGGATTGCTGCAGCAAGCTGTGAAGAATATCAAAACTATACTTCTTAGATGCGGCTATATCCCGGATTCCGTTTTTGTAACCTGTTTTGCGCAGTGCTGAAAGGTTCTCAACAGCATTGCCAATAACGTGACCCTCTTTAGGTCCAAGTACTTGCGGGTAGGTAAACAGTTGATCTAATGTCAGAACTTCCAGCAATGTGACCTGGATATCAGCCCAGCGAATAATTCCAGTACTACTTTCCATTCCATAATTGTGCCTTATCCCGGAAGGTATGCATAAGACACACTCTTTCTCAAGAACTCTCTTATCATCCCCTTCAAACTGGTAATAGAAATCACCTTCAAGAACCTGAATAATATTTATGAAGTAGTTAACCCTGTCAGTAATTGAATTTTTTGGACTGCTGCAACTCCGCCGACCGGCTATAAAGTCGACTTTTATATTTTGCTCAAAGGATTTGAGAATCAGGTTTTCTACATCATTTTTTTTCATCATACAACTTTTATACATGAAAAAGGGATAATTTTCCATTCCATTTAGCCGTTTATAGCAGTAATATACATTATACTTCTTTTCAGAGAGTAGATATAATACAGGTATATCGTTACTAGTTTAACTGTAAATACCTATATGCGGAAAATGTACCGCAAGGAGCAATAATGAACAATTTTCAATTTCACAACACTACAAAAATTATTTTCGGCAAAGGGACAGAGCTTCAGACAGCTGAAGAGATAAAACCGTATGCAAGAAAAGTACTTCTCCATTACGGAGGAGGAAGCATAAAAAGAATTGGTCTTTACGACACAATCTGCAAGTCATTGGCAGAGGCCGGAATTGAGATCGTCGAACTTCCGGGAGCAATGCCTAACCCGCGACTCAGTCTTGTCCGGGAAGGAATCGCACTCTGCAAAAAAGAGAATATAGATTTCATTCTTGCAGTTGGCGGCGGCAGCGTAATCGATTCAGCTAAAGCTATTGCTGCAGGTGTCTATTATGATGGTGATGTGTGGGAACTTTTTTCAGGACTGGAAATAGAACGGGCTCTTCCTCTTGGATGCGTGCTTACTATACCCGCCGCTGGAAGTGAATCCAGCCCACACTCTGTTGTAACGAATGAGGACGGCTGGTACAAAAGAGCTATTCACTCTTCACGTCTTAATCCGAAATTCGCAATTTTAAATCCGGAACTCACTTTTAGTCTGCCTGATTTTCAGACAGCCTGCGGTGTAGCCGATATTATGGCCCATTTAATGGAGCGGTATTTCACCAAAGTACAAAAAGTTGACCTTACTGACAGACTCATCGAGGCAACCCTGAAATCAGTAATTCGTAATGCGCTGATCGTGAAAGATAATCCGAAAGATTACGATGCACGGGCAGAAATTATGTGGGCAGGAACGATTGCCCATAATGATCTGTTAGAAACAGGAAGAGTCGGAGACTGGGGTTCGCATGATGTAGAGCATGAACTGAGTGCAATTTATGATGTCGCTCATGGAGCCGGTCTTTCAGTTGTTTTTCCAGCCTGGATGAAATATGTCTATAATGAACATATCAGCAAATTTGTCCAGTTTTTCAATCGGGTTTTTGATGTTGAGATCGATATCGATTCTGATGAGAGAACAGTACTGGAAGGAATTAAACGGCTTGAAAACTTTTTTGGAGAGATGGGGTTACCCGTTACGCTCAAAGAGCTTGGCGTTAAGGATGACCGTATGGGAGAAATGGCTGATAAGGCAGCTGAAAATGGACCACTGGGGAACTTAAAAAAACTCTTCCGTGATGATATTTATGCCATCTACCAGCTTGCTGATATATAGAAAAAACACTTATTTACTACTGGCAAACCCAACACCCCTTTGTGTTGGGTTTTTTTGTATTCCTATCAAATCAATAGCTATGCAAGCCTGTCATCAGGTAGTTGACTCCCAGGAATGTGAAAAGAGTCAGTAAAAATCCCACAATGGAAAATATTGCAGTAAATTTACCGCGCATTTTCTTCACAAGGCGAAAATGCAGATATAACGTATACACAAGCCAGGTCACAAAAGCACTCGTCTCTTTCGGATCCCAACCCCAGTAGCGGCCCCAGGCGTTATATGCCCAAATTGCTCCGAATAGTAATCCACCGGTTGTATACAGAAAGTAGCCAATTACATTGGCTTTATAGATAAGACTATCAGCATACTTCTTTTTTGTTTCATCTTTTACCACAAGAAAGTAGATTGCCGCCAGAAAGGCAACAGCAAAAAACGCTTCACCAAAAAATGCAAACAGAATATGCAGTACCAACCAGTATGACTGAAGGGCTGGAACCGGAGGCAGTGCCTCATCAGGAATAATGGGTGAAGAGGCAAGTGCCAGCAGTATTATCGAGATCAGCGTGCCCCCGACCATGATAAACGGCAGAGCCTTATTCCTGGACTTAAATCTATACACCGCAAGCACCAGCACAATACACTCAGAAAAAAGCAAGAGTGCTTCATAGGTTGAGGTTACCGCTACAAAATCAATCCTCAAACTGCGCATAATGGTAGTAATAAGTAAAAGGATAAAGACGACAAAAAGCATATACTGGGTAACCGGATCGGGCTTCTCACTATCTTTAATAATAAAATAAATTTGTACTGCAAGTGCAGTGATCAATATAAAAAACGCTATCGTTGCTATCATATCTTCTTATCCTTCATCTTCTGATAAATTGTTAAAGCCATTCCCGCAGTAAAAAGAAAAAGGGCAATAAATACCATTACCGCACCGGGGTCTTCGGCATATTTCAGTCCGGTTTGCTCTTTGGTTATCAATTGATCAACCGTAAACCGTTCTATTTCATCACCGCTTCCAAATGCATAGATCTGTTTTGATGCACCGCCGTATTCCCTGAATTGCGCAGAATCAACTCCTGCCATCAGCTTATTGCCGAGATATTGAAACATGCCGCTCTCAAGGCTAATAAGAGCACCCTGATCCAGCTCTACTGAAACTCCGCCCTCAGCCACTAGTGTGACAGCATGTATCAACCGGTAGTCAAATTGATACAGCTTTCCTTTACCCAAATTGAGTGGCCTATTCACTTCAACACGAAATGTTCCTGATCTCTTTCCGCTCCCCGAAATTGAAACAGTTGAGATCCAATCCCTTGTTCTCCCATCTTCATAGGTAAGGAACTCCAAATTGCTTAGTTTCAAATCATACTTTGCATTAATCGCTGCCGTATCACCTGTTTCAAGGTACCACATCGTTGAGGATCTCTCTAACACTGATACCCCACTCCCAATGATCAGCAGAATAAGAGCCAAATGAAGAATATCTGGGCCGAAACGTTTTATTGCACCATGGGAAATTCTGGTATGCAGTCTTGAAACTGTGCACACAAGCAGATTAATAAAAAACAGCAGTGTGGGAATGATGGTAAATAGAGAGGTTGTTATTCTGTCTGCTCCGGTAATTGTTATAAGCCGGGCAGTAACAGCAGAATAATTATTGACATAATAACTTATCTGCTGTTCCTGGGGTAGAATGGTACCTATTATGGAGATAACAACCCCGTAAAAGATCAGAACAATTGCAAGTTTTGTTGATCTAAAAAATCTATATATTAGATGTATGATATGACTCATTTCTTACCTAATCCTTACGAGTGTCGTTCGTTTAGCATGTTATCCATTTTAAAAATTGACTTCAACCTTCATTATCTCAAATTTTATACTATTGCAGTTATTGTTTCCTTGAAAACATTTGAATAGGATTACCCGGCAATTTATTCCGGCTTTTCATTCAAAGCAACAGCATTATTTATAAAGTGACCCGAAGACGGTGGGTTACCAAGTTTAACCTGTTTACAGGAAAGATATTAGGTTAGATATTTCAAAATCTAAACATGAATTTTTCAATCACATTTATTGGCAGTACAAACTGATACTTACTGAATATACAAAAAAATATATCCAGATAAAGAACTAATTCTGAATAGCGAAAACTCAAAATACTTAATCATATTATTAAATTTTTTGGGATATAAATAATTTAAAATATTACAAAATTATTTAATATTTGTTAATGTTCATAAATATTATGAACTATTTTATTGACAGAAGATTTTGTATAGCTTACTATTTTGATAATAAATTATAGATAACAATTTATTTTGTTCTCTTTGACATCTGGCAGATATAGTCTTTTAGTTTTTACATTCAATATACAAAGGAGAATTGCTATGAAAAAAATTATTATTATGGTATTGATCACACTATTAATGTTCCCGCTTTTTGCCGGTGGAGAAAAAGAGGCTGAAGAAACGGTCGTTGAAGCTCCAGTTCAGGAAGAGGCTGCAGAAATAGTCGTTGAGGTTGCCGGAAATTATGCACCTAACCAGGTAGAAACTGCCTATGGTTATACCCACGGCGGATATGTGGGAAAGGCTGAAGTTACCATAGATGCCAATGGACTTTTAAGTGTCTATCTTGATGATGCTTTCCTGCCTCACACCCTCGCAGTCGTTGATATCAATGAACCAGAATGGGATACGGAAAATACCGCAACCTTTATCAGTCATGGAGAGGAAGCATATGTTGCAAAGTATATAGAATACGGTGAAAGTGTCTATGTAGCACTGAAAACGGGAACAGGATTTTCCTATATTGAAGCCGACGAAACAGGAGCTGCTGCAGGTTCAAAGGATCTCGAAAAAACAATTCTGAGAAACCAGGTAAGTATGGCTGCTTATTATGATTTGGTTGGTTCCGGACAATTCAAGCTGTTAACCGGTTTTGAAGGAACAGCTATTCCTATAACTACTACAACGTACGGCGGGGTAACTAAAAAGACTGCTCCCGGCTACTGGAACACCGGACAGACATGGATCGGCAATATAGAGTTCATTGAAAGTTTTATCGCTGAAAATGGTCTTCAGTTCTCCTTATCTCAGATGGTGAGAGCAAAAGAGAAAGATGATGACGGCCTTAAGCTATGGTCAGTTGCAGATGCTGTAAGCGGCGCAACAAACTCTGATTTCAAAGACTACTTCGGATTGGCTCAGAATGCAGCCGGACGTTTGAAATAGATGCAATT
>JABMQR010000048.1 GCA_013202335.1 Bacteroidota bacterium | reverse complement strand
TTTCCGGTGTTCCCGGCGGCGCTTTCCAGGATTGGGGTGCAGTAAAACAAGTATTTGATGATGGATTTAAAGACATGATCATCAATGGAAATGGTTCAATTGATATGGCAATGCTCAATGCAGCAAATGCAAAATTGGATGGCTTAAGAAAATAAGAACCTAAAGTCCAGACCGGGAAAACCCGGTCTGGACTCATTATTCAATACCAGGCAGGAATCTTTTAGAAAATCACCTCTGATATTTCATTATTACAGGATTTTCACATCTATTCATTTGGTTTTAACCCTACTATGGTTATATGTACCCATAAAACCTTTTAGGATAAGGAGGCTCTACATGGAAACTACAATCCTACTGCACAAACGTACCTTAACACTACGTCAAAAACTAAATAGAGCTCTTCCCTATATACTTATTTCTCCCGTATTAATCTATTACTTACTGTTTTGGCTTCGCCCGGTTATAAAATCATTGATAGCTAGTTTCACGGCTTATGACGGCGGGGCGACATTCCAAAACTACTTAATGGTATTTCGGGATCCCTCTTTTCTGATTGCTTTGAGAAACACGACAGTTATCACTATCTTTTCGGTTATTCTTGAGTTTGTCCTTGCACTCATGATTGCACTTATTATTAACAGAAAGTTTAAGGGTTCAGGAGCAATGCTATTTATTGCATTAGTCCCAATGGCCCTACCCCCTGTTGCTGCAGGTGCAATTTGGCAAACCGGACTAACCTCGCACGGCTGGATGAACAGCCTCCTTACAAATCTTGGTATATTAAAAGAGGGAGCAAAATTCTATTTCCTTACCGGAAGTGAGTGGCAAAATATTTTTCTGATTATTATCATAGACGCATGGCAGGTTATTCCCTCTGTAATGATAATATTACTGGCCGGCCTGCAGAACCTTCCCCCGGAAGCCAAAGAGGCTGGACTGGTATTTGGCGGGAATAAATTTACCGTACTAAGACGTATAACTCTTCCCATGCTGAAACCCACCATAACTACAGCAATAATTCTGCGATTGATTTCTGCAATTCAGATTTGGCTGATAATAGTGCTTATGTTCGGCTTTAACCGAATACCGGTACTGCTTGAACGGGTAATTTACTATAAAAAAGAAGTTCCGGGAATTCAGTTCGCATACCAGATGGCTATTACCTATACCATTGTGGTTACTCTTATTGTCTCCATCACTGCAATAATTTATCTGCAGGTATCCGGCGCATTCGGCAGAAAGGAGCAAGGTTAATATGCCTCAAATCATACAGGAACAACAATCCCAACCAATCAAACCGGGAAAACTTACCAGGAAACAGCGATCAAATATAAAAAAAGCTGCCAGACAAACCACCCTCTATATTATCGTTGTCACACTGGTCATAGTTATGCTGACACCAGTATTTTTTCTTGCTACAACATCCTTTATGTCCAACCGGGAAGCATATACGTATCCATTACCTGTGTTGCCATCTGCCCGGGTCTCCCTTCAGCTTGAAACAACAGAAAAAGGATTTATGCTCAGTATTCTGAACAGAAAAACAAACGGCTATGAAACGTTACTTGAGACTGCTGATATAAATAAATTCTCATATTATACGGAAACATATCTTAATTTGATGATAACTGAAGAAGAGGCAGCTGATTTATTTCTCAGCACATCTGAAGCAGGGGGGCTGCTGCATTTCAAGGAAAGGGTTAATTGGTTAAATAACTATAAAGTCTTCTTCACAATTACCAGAGATGTTATTCCTGCCTTGATAAGAAGTCTGCAGATATGCCTTTTCACTATCATCATTTCACTCTCAATTGGCGGATTGGCCGGATATGCTTTTGCTCGCTATATTTTTAAAGGAAGAGATGCCTTAAAATTCAGTGTCCTTTTTGTCCGAATGTTTCCCGCTGTGGCAATAGCAATGCCGATGGTGATTATCCTGGCAAATATGGGACTATATGATCAGCCGTTAGGATTATCCCTTGTCTATTCAGTTGGACAAATAGGATTAACTGTGTGGATTACAGCTAGTATTTTCATGGGAATACCTGTATCTCTGGAAGAAGCAGCACTGGTATTTGGATCAAACAAATTCGGTGCATTTATGAAAATCACTTTCCCTCTCGCTCTTCCAGGACTTGCAGCGTGTGCAATGTATGCATTTTTGGGAGCCTGGAATGAAACAGTTGCAGCGATTGTTCTGACTCAATTCAAACCGACCTTTGCGGTAGTCGTCTACCAAACATTGCTTGGTGCAACCGGGCAGGTAAATCTGCTGGCCGCTGGCGGATTGGCAATGGCTTTACCTGCAGTAATATTTACACTTTTTATCAGAAAATATATCAACCAAATGTGGGGCGGTGTTTCTGTATAACACTTCTGCAACAGGAGAATCCAATGGCTATACTTCAAATAAAACAACTTGTTAAACAGTTTGGAAAAAAAGTTCTGGCGGTTAATGGAATTGACCTTGAAGTTCAGGATGGTGAGTTTCTGGTACTTCTTGGACCCTCTGGTTGTGGAAAAACAACCACACTTCGCATGATTGCGGGTCTTGAAGAAGTTACCGATGGTGAAATAATTCTGGATGACATAGATGTAACAGACCTCCCGCCTCGGAAACGAATGGTAAGTATGATTTTCCAGAATTACGCAGTATGGCCGCACATGACAGTTTTTGAGAATATCGCCTATGCCTTAAAACTCCGGAATATGTCGAAAGAAGAGATAAAAGCTACTGTTGACAGAGTTGTGACTATGACAAAAATTGATCAGTACCTTGAACGCTACCCATCACAATTATCAGGGGGACAGCAGCAGCGGGTCGCGGTTGCTCGTGCTATCGCAGTATCCCCTAAGTTATTCCTAATGGATGAACCTTTGTCCAACCTTGATGCAAAACTCAGATCCACTATGCGAACTGAGTTGAAAGCAATTCATAACGCAGCTAAAGCTACCTCTATTTTTGTTACACATGATCAATCAGAAGCGATGAGTATGGCTGACCGTATTGTAATTATGAAAGATGGCATTATCATGCAGATCGGAACCCCTGATGAGGTATATCATAATTGTCAAAACCTTTTTGTTGCTGATTTCATTGGAACACCGCCAACCAATTTTTTTACCGTATCCATCAGTAATAAAAATGGAGAGCTGCATGCTAATAATTCTCATCTTGATATAACCCTTAATCCGGCAAATCGTGTAATAGCAGAGCCCTATACAGGGAAAAAGGTAATACTTGGCGTCCGTCCGGAAAATATGTTCATTTGTGAATCTAAGGATGCAGATATTACTATTAAATGTCTGGTTTCAGAACCACAGGGCTCACATCAGATTGTTTCGACCATGATTGATGAAACCATGATAAAATTTTTAGCTCCTCCGCATCCCATTATTGTGAGTGAAGAAACTATTCATTTACGTATAGTACAGGATGCCATGTTCCTATTTGACTGTGATACAGAAGAGAGGATCAGATAATGAAAACTTTTCAATCCTATCCCAGGGAATCACTGCGTTATGTGTTTTACCTCCTTCCTCCGATTGAGATTGCCGAACGCATTACAAAAATCCATACTATACTCCACAAGCAGTTTGGAATCAGAGCTGCAGGAAAATTCCAGGTACATGCAACCATTAAAGGTTTCTTCCTCATGAAGCAGGACATAGATCCGCATGATCTTACATCACAGCTCTCTGAATACCTTAAAGATGTATTCCCTTTCGATACAGAGTTTCTCCCGAAACTAAGAATGGATCCCATAGGAATGGGTATAAATCTGGTAAGTACCGATGCAGCTGATCAACTGCTCAATTTCCGAAATGATATTGTTAAAATAATTATGCCTTTTATTTCCCCGGACTGCGATTTTGCTGATGAGGACCTCGGAAGGGACTTTGAGGCACATGTAACTCTTGCTTTTAGAGATATCCCTCAGGATCTGTATACCCCGGTATTATCCTATATTAATAATCTTCTACCTGAACCGGGAAAATCTTTTTCAGCAGGGGATTTCCAATTTGCAGTTTTTCATAGTGCATCATGGGAAGGTGAATGGTGGAAAGACCTTACCTGGGAGAGAATTGCACATTGGAGTCTTTCATGAAAAAAAGAAATATAGCTATTTTCCACTATAAAGTAGGAGGAACAGACGGTGTTTCTCTTGAACTGGATAAATGGAAAAGTATTTTTGAAGAGGACGGCCATGCTGTTTTTCTTGCCGGGGGTGATTTGGGGTCCGCAGAAGGCACACTCATCCCCGAAATGTTCCACCACCTGCCGGTAAGTGAACGATTATACAAAAACACTTTTGTAAAACTTACAGATTATACGGATGATGAAGCGTATGCTGCCGAGCTCTATCAGCAGGCCGATATAATAGAAAAATCGATAGATACTATGATTGATACATATGAAATTGACACAATCATTGCACAAAATGTCTGGTCTGTAGCCGCACATCCATCAGTTGCAGCTGCACTCTACAGAGCTGCAGAAAAGAGAAACATCCCGGTTCTTGCGCATCATCACGATTTTTATTGGGAACGGGTCGAAGGGGTTTGTCTCACCTGTCGAAGTGCTCTGGAATTAGCCGACTGCTACCTTCCCCCGAGAGGAAAAAAAATTCGACATGCCGTAATAAATTCCCTCGCTAAAAATGAGCTGCTTCGCAGAAAAGGTGTCGATGCCCAGGTTATACCCAATGTATTTGATTTTTCTGAAGGACCCTGGAAAATTGATGATTATAATTCAGATTTTCGATCGACTTTTTCCATTACGCAAAATGATATTGTACTGCTTCAGGCTACCCGGGTCGTTGCCAGAAAAGGAATTGAGGGAGCCATTGATTTTGCATCAGAATTAAAAAGGAGACTTCCAAAACTCATAGGTTCCCGACTGCAAAATGGGAAGTTGGTTACCGAAACCAGCAAAATCATTCTTCTACTTGCTGGATATGCAGAGGATGATGCTACCGGTACATATCTTAAACGATTGATTAGTAAAGCTGAATTTTTGGGTGTTAATCTCAAATATATTGGCGACCAGGTATCTAGCGAGCGAAAATATGATCAAAATAATCAGAAAATATACTCATTGTGGGATACCTATACCACAGCTGATATGGTAACCTATCCATCATACTGGGAAGGTTGGGGAAATCAGTTTTTGGAAGCAGTCAAAGCGAAACTGCCGATTATGCTCTATGAATACCCGGTATACGAATCAGATATTGCCGATAAGGGCTTTTCTGTAATTTCTATTGGAAATAGACTGTCAGGAACAGATGATCAGCAGCTGGTAAAGGTTGATCCTAAAACCATAGCACAAGCGGCTGATTTGGCTGTAAAATATTTCATGGATAGTAAGTTCAGAGAGCAAGCTGTTGAAAACAATCTCAAGATAGCCAGAGAGCACTACTCCATGGAGGCTTTGAAGGGATATCTTGCTAAATTGACTAACAATTGGATGGTTGAAACATGGTAACACTTAAGGATCTCGCACAACGGGTTAACAGATCCGTTACAACCGTATCACGAGCTCTTGCCGGATACAGTGATGTGAGTCCAAAAACACGTGAACTGGTTACAAAAGCAGCCGAGGAGATGGGATACGTCCCAAACACTCTTGCCCAACGTCTCCAGAAAAGTTCAACCGACACACTGGGTATTATCTTACCGGGATACGGAGAGGGGTTTTCTGAACCATTCTTTACAGAATTCCTTGCCGGTATTGGAAAAATGTCCTCAAAATATGGATATGATCTTCTTGTCACCTATGTACATACAAGAGATGAACTCGCAACCTATAAAAAAATGATTGTTAGCCGTCGTGTTGATGGATTTATTATAGTCCGTACTCTTTGTACAGATGAAAGGGTAAAATATCTATGTGATACTGGTTTTCCATTCGCCGCATTTGGACGTGTTGATCATGATAACTGCTTTCCCTTTGTCGATGAGGATGGTGAATATGCTATGGGACTCATAGCCGATCACCTGGTAGAGCGCAATCATACTCGTATTGGTGTAATCTGCCCACCTCAGTTCATTAAATCCGCAAAAGTCAGACTAACCGGTCTTAAAAAGGGTTTACTAAAATATGGAATCACCCTGGATCCGGATTTGGTACAGATAGGCAGTTTCGACCAGAAAGGTGGATACGAACATGCAAAACTCCTCCTTGGTCTGCCGAATCCCCCAACTGCTATTGTAGGCTTTAATGATATGGTTGCTATGGGAGCTATACATGCGGCTCATGACAGAGGCCTGGAGATTGGTAAAGATATTGCCATAACCGGGTTTGATGATATCCCCATGGCTGAGTTCTGTCGTCCTCCTCTCACCACAATACGACAACCGATAAACCAGATTGGCGGAATGGTTACAGAACTGCTCATCCAACGAATAAAAACAGCCGGTGATACTGATATTGAGGTACAGCAGACGATCCTTATCCCGGAATTAATAGTACGGGAGTCCAGCGGTGGGTAGGAAAACGCCTGTCACCACATACAGCACTCCTGACATCCTACAGGATCTGTCAGATATATACGGGCAAAGAGCAGCCAATAAATATTTGGAGCATTTTCAAAAATTAATAACTGAATTACAAACGGTTCCACTTCGCAATAACACAGGCGGAGCTTTGCATGAACAGGATGTAATATTAATCACTTATGGAGACAGCATACTCCCGGAATCCGGCAATCCGCTTCAGGCACTCTCACAATTTCTCAATGAATTTATTGGGAATGCAGTTAATACTATACATATTCTCCCTTTTTACCCCTACTCCTCTGATGATGGATTTTCAGTAATCGATTATATTCAGGTTGATGAGAGCCTCGGAAACTGGGAAAACATAGAATCAATTGGAACCACTTATCACCTTATGTTTGATTTGGTGGCTAACCATATTTCACAGAAAAGCTCATGGTTCAAGAAATATCTTGCCAGAGAGGATGCATACCAGGATTTTTTTGTTGAAGTTGAGAACAATCCGGATCTATCAAAAGTCTTTCGGCCGCGTGCCCTGCCTCTGCTAACTGAGGTACAAACCAGCAAAGGACCAAAAAAACTCTGGACAACATTCAGTGATGATCAGTTTGATCTCAACTACGCCAATCCTGAAGTGCTTCTCAGCATCTTAAAAGTGCTTAAACGATATATTATCGAAGGAGCCTCGTTCATTCGCCTGGACGCGATAGCATTTATCTGGAAAGAGATTGGAACGCGCTGTCTGCATCATCCTAATACACACCGAATAATAAAATTGATAAGGAAAATACTGGATTCCGCTAATACAGGCGTTCATTTAATAACAGAGACAAATGTACCGCATCATGAAAATATATCCTATTTCGGGAATGGATTTAATGAAGCAACTATGGTTTACAACTTTTCCCTTCCACCTTTAACGCTGCACGCCTTTATGACTGGATCTGTATCTCACCTTTCAACCTGGGCTGCCAATCTGGAATTCCCTTCTGATCAGGTAACCTATTTCAATTTTCTTGCATCACATGATGGTATTGGACTGATGCCTGTATCCAACCTTCTGCCCCCGGATGAAATTGAAAGTTTAGCAGATAAAATACTTATATTAGGCGGTTTTGTCTCACGAACAACTACCTCTGACGGATCAACAGCTCCCTACGAGTTGAACTGTTCTTTTCTTGATGCACTCAAGTCTGGAATTAATGAGAAAATCTCTATTTATCAGGAGGCTCAAAGATTTATCGCATCCCAGTCAATAATGCTGGCTCTCAAAGGAGTCCCCGGGATCTATATTCATAGCCTAATCGGCTCAGGAAACTGGAAAGAGGGACCTGATATAACCGGAATGCCGAGAAGTATAAATCGCGAAAAACTTCCAATATCAACTCTGCGAAAAGCATTCAACACAGCTGGTTCTCTTCGTAAAATCATTCTGGAAAAATATCTGGCTATACTCCAAATTCGCGCCACACAACAATCTTTCGCTCCTTCTTCCCCACAAAAAATTCTTTTTTTGCATGATATGGTTTTTACACTTCTTAGAACCCAGAAGGACTATCGTGCCTCAATACTTTGCATGACCAATGTCTCAAACAAAGAAATCTCTGTACCAATACCACCCTCTGAAATTAGGGGGAAAAACCTAACTGATCTTTTTACCGGAACTGTCCATACTACTCAAAACAACAATTCTATGATAATTAAACTACACCCCTATCAAGTTGCCTGGCTGCATCAGAAGCATGCATAAAAAAAGTAGAAGTTGTCACAACCAGTAAAAAGTATACATATCATGAGGAAAATACCCAGGTCTAAAACTTATGTTCGCATCATAATTCTCCTTTTCCAGTACACAATCCCGTGAACAATATTAGATTATTCTTTATGAGAGAAGCAGTTTCAGATTGTTAATCATCCTGTTGCTAATTGTCTGTGTTTGATAAATTTTCTAGTAAAAACCGGGACTTTTTTTCAATTTACTACCGCATACCGGGCAGAGCAAACTTCAATCCCCATTTGTATATGAAATTCATTTTAATGCTTACTTCCTGACTTCATAAGATGCCAAACTGTATCATAAAGAGAATAAGACTCGTATCACCCGGAGGTATGAGGTCTGCTAATTATGGCCGGGATTGTCCGAATCGTCTTTATCATCCCCCGCTGATTGCTTTTTCCTCAATTTCCGAATCAAAGAATACAAGCCATTCAATATCAGGAAAACAATAATGACATAGATATACCAGGGAAGATTATGCCCCCAAATAAATATATAGAGATAGGGGATTATTGTAAGGATGAGAAAGGATGTTCCCCAGAAAACAAACTGTTTTTTGTTTCGGGAGGTTATGGAACGAATAAGCCGGTAAATTGAATAATAGAAAGGAAAAGCTAAAATCACAGACATTATAAGAAAAATCCATGGATTGATTCCATAGGTCTCCTGCAAGTATGCAGCTTTATCGATAATGTATGCATATATATTCTCAAACATTGCAGGATTATACAATGATAATACACGACAAGTCCATTAAGCTGCTTTACTTATTTTGAAAGACCATATTTTTTACGGGTTTCATCAAGCTGTCTTGCAGAATTCACCGCTTTCACTCCACGCTCTCTGCCCACAGCAAGTGCCAGAGATTCTGCAATTACCACAGGCACAGACATTGAATGGAAAAGTTCCAGAGGTCCTCTTTCTACAGCAATAACAATTCCCGCTTTCTGTATGATACTTTCCAGATGTAGATCAGTTATTACAATTGAGGTGATATTCAGGTTTTTACTATAATCAAGCAGCAGCATAACCTCATGACTCTCCTTTCCAAACAAGAAAGAAATGAAAAGATCCTGCTGGGTAATATGAATAATTTGATCAAACAGCCTCCTCCCGGAAGAGGTAATAATCTGAACTTTTAAACCAAACCGATTTAGCCAGAACTCCAGAGCTTTAGCCGGGGTATTTGCTGCACCATCCCCATAAATATAAATACATGCAGCACCGCTTATTTTCTGAGCTGCTGCAGCAAAATCCTTACTGTTTAAAGCTTCAGCCGCTTTTTTCAAATAATCCTGCTGATTAAGTATGAAACTGGAAAGCTTCTCCTGGGTACCCCCCAAATCATTAAAGGTTCTTCTGATCCGGTGAGATGCGGTCAATGAATCTATCACCCTCTCTTTTAGTGCAGATTTAACCTCCTGAAATCCCTGATAACCAAGATTTTTGGAAAACCGCACAATTGTGGCTTTACTGACATTCACACGGTAGGATAACTCCATTATTGAGATCATGGCACACTCATGAGGATTTGCAAGAATAAAATCAGCTAATCTGGTCTCACTTTTTGTGAGACTGATTAGATTTTTCTGAATACACTCAAGTATATCTATATCCATAAAACGCCCCTCAAAAAACTATTTCTAAACCGAATCCAATTCCCTGTGACCAATCGTCACACGAATTCCATTAGCATTAAGCATCTCACCTAATGCTTCAGTAATTGCTACAGAACGATGCCTCCCGCCCGTACATCCTATTCCCACTGAAAGCCTGCTTCTGCCTTGAGCAGCATAGGATTGGATAAGATCAGTCACCATTTTCCCAAATGATGAAACAAAATAGCCTGCATCTGAATTTCGCATGACATATTCATAACAAGCCTTATCCTTACCGGAAAGGGGACGCAGTTCACTAATATAGTAGGGATTGGGAATAAACCGAACATCAAACACAATATCCCCATAAAAAGGGGCATATTTAAATCCAAAAGATTTGATTTCCAGAAGAAAACCTTCAGATATTTCCCCACCGCCAACGCTGGATACAAGCCGGCTTTTCAGGTCCGTGGGAGATAATAGTGATGTATCAAGATAGATATCTGCTGTCTGCTTAACTACAGCCAGCATTTCGCGTTCTTCAAACAGATTCAAACAGACAATCTTAATTTCAGGAGTTTCTTTCTCTTTTCTAATCAGTCCCATTCGATTAAGCGCAGTTGTTTCGTTTGCATCAAGAAAGATTACCTTACAGGAATTACCCTGTTCACGAAAGAGATTTACCGCTGCAATAAATTTTGCCGCAGCATCACTGCTTTTCATCTCGGTAACAATAACCAATCTGCTGCCGGGGTTTGCCTCTCTATAGGAATCTGCAAGCTGTGGAATAAGGCCCGGGGGAATATTATCAATACCTATATAACCCAAATCCTCCATCAGCCTTAATGAAAGAGTTCTGCCGGAAGCGGTACTTCCGGTAATAATAAGTAAAGGATTTTCCTGCGTATATTGTTTCATTGTTTATTGTCCAAATATCGGGATATAGAGTCCTTCTTTATTAAAGCATTTTACTTTTTCCGGTACTGTTGAAATCCAGATTTCATCATCAATATCCAATTGCAAATCCTGATATATTGTAGCTGTTACCGAAGTATCACCTATGGATATTTTTACATACCATTCAGCACCTGCAGGGAGGACCGAGTAGACTGATGCTTTTATGAATCCATCCACAGGCTCTCGGGAGACAAGAATATCCTCCGCACGAATTCCGATAGAAACTTCACCTTCATCGATTTTAGCGGAGCTGATGCCAAGAGGAATCTTGAAACCTCCTTCGGCTGTAACCAACATACTGCCATCACGGGAAACAAGTTCTCCCTTCAGTATATTTATTCTGGGATTTCCCATAAAATCAGCAGTAAACAAGTTTTCAGGATGATTATAGATATCCATTGGAGCCGCCCACTGCTGAAGTATCCCGTTGTGCATCACCGCAACATCAGAAGACATCGTTAAAGCCTCAAGCTGATCATGTGTAACATACACAATTGTTGACCCGGTCTCTTTATGGAGTCGTTTTAATTCAGCACGCATATCCATACGAAGTTTTGCATCAAGGTTTGACAAAGGCTCATCAAGAAGAAGAACCTCCGGTTTCATTATAAGTACCCGGGCAATTGCAACACGCTGCTGCTGTCCTCCGGACAATTCACTTGGATATCGCTCAAGTAGTTCAGAAATATGAATTGAGTGAGCAATCTCCTCTACCTTATTTCGAACATCAACCTTTGATAATTTCTTTATTGTCAAACCAAAAGCGATATTATCAAACACAGTCAGATGAGGCCAAAGCGCATAACTCTGAAATACCAGTCCAAGTTTTCTGTTTTTCGGGGCAACAAAGTCACCAGTTTTTGCTGAATACACACAGGTATCTCCAATCCAAATCTCCCCTTTATTACTTGGGTTATCCAGACCGGAAATCATTCGCAGTGTTGTTGATTTACCACACCCTGATGGACCTAAAAGTGTTGTGAATGATCCATCCGGAATCTCCAGATTCAAATTATCAACAGCAGTAACATTCCCGAATTTTTTTGTGACATTATACAGTCTTATATCAGCCATCTCTCTCAGCCCCCAATACCTTTTGCAAGATCAGTTTTCAGAATTTTCTTGCTTACAAATGTTGATAAAACTATAGCAACGACTATAAGCACCATTATGGCATTTGTGTAAGGATACCATCCTCTATCGGTGAATTTCAAAGTTGCTGTAGTAGCCAGCATAGTTCCCGGAGTAACTAAAAGCACTACCAGTGATAATTCACGCATTGCCGAGATAAACGGCAGCAAAAGTCCGGAGAAAAACGATGATTTCTGCAGTGGAAATAGTATCCTGCGCATTCTCGTCGGCCAGTTGGCACCATGCAAAATAGCTGCTTCTTCTAATTCAGGCCCGATTTGCAGCATAGCTCCTATTCCGGCCCGGGAAGCATACGGCAGATATTTTACTGAGCAGGCTACTACCAGCAGGGTAAATGTACCATAGAGGCTTGGGACAGGACCTCTCTGCACGGCAAATAAGGCAAGAAAGATAGATCCAAACGCTATGCTCGGCATAAGGTAGGGAAGAAAAGAGAGCTGATCCAGCACTCTTGAAATTCTTTTCCCGCGAAGTCTCACCACGGTATACCCAATAAGCATTCCGGATATTCCACAAATTGCAGCAGTAAATATTCCCAATCGCACACTATTCCATAAAGCCAGCATCAGACTTGGATTTCGAAGAACTCCGGCTTCTCCGGTTCCCAGACCTATCTGAGTACTGACCGGTCCTAACCAGTAATGCAGACTCAAATTAGAAAAGGAATATTTACCGGGTATCAGCATAAATGATTCAATTGCCAGAACAGTAAAGGGAACTACCGTTACCAGAAGCAGACCGGTTAAAACAATCCCGGATACCAGTTTTTTATAACGGCCAAGCGAGTAGACCTCACTTTTACCGCTTTTCCCTGAAATTGTTACAAAGCTTTTTCTTGCCCCGATAATTTTATGATCCATATAGAGCACAAGCATTCCAATCAGGATAAGAACAAGCGCGGTAATAAATCCGAGTCCGGGCCGCTGTCCAACCATATTTGCACGTAAAATGGTCGACAAAACATAGAGTCTGACAGGTCCCCCGAGAAATGATGGAGTACCAAAAGTTCCAAGTCCCCGGGAGAAAGTAAGAAGAAAGGTTGAAAAAACAACGGGTGTAATCAATGGAAAAACTATTTTCCTCAGCACCTGTTTTCTACTTGCTCCAAGAAGTTCTGCAGATTCTTCAAGCTGCGAATCAATGTTTTTTAAGGCGCTTGCCATCAGCATGAATCCAAATGGGAAGTAATGTATAGCCAACGTTATAATGATAGGAAACATTCCGTAGGAAAACCAGTTTGGAAGAACTATCCCTGTGAGGTATTGAAATATCCCCATAGAACCGCCAATTCGGGGATTCTTGAATAGTGTAATCCATGCCAGTGCCATGGCCCACGAAGGCATAATATAGGGTATCATTGCCAGATTTGCGACCGTCTTCTTCATCGGCATGTCTGTCCGGACGACAAGCCATGCTAAAATTCCACCAATAAGTAGTGCCAGGACGGCAAGACTGAGTGATATTATGAGCGTATTCAGCAACGGGCGATAAAAAAAACTGACAGAAACATCACTGAAAAACATCTTTTTCCAATGGTTCAGTGTCAGATCTCCGGATTTTGCTCCGGGAATCTGAAATTTTTCTATGGGGTGAACTATAAATGTTTCCTGAATCATAATAACGATAGGAACAATAACCATATAGGTTAATAAAACAAGAAACACTGCTGCAAGAATTACTTGCGGCGTAATTTTAAGACGTGCCTTTCCTAAACTTGCTCTAAAGTTCATCTTATATTCCTTGAGGCAATCAGCCAAATCCATAATTACATGGAAATATAATTTTTTGTTAAAACAGTGATGTGAAACCGGCAGGATTTTTCAATCCTGCCGGAGAAATTCTCAGCAAATAACTGAAGAATCATTAACATCTGAAAATGCGATAAATCTATTTCTGAACGTATTTAATCCAGGTATCCAGTACTTCACCTCTGTTCTGAATAGCAAAATCTGCATCATATCCCCACAATCTTGTTTCCCACCAAGCCCAGAGTTCATCACCGGGATAAGGTGTTATATCAACATTTGAAGCATAAAATCCAAGATCGCTGCTCCAGGGGGTATATCCTTCAGGGGACATCAGATAATCTGCAAACAGTTTTGCAGCATTTGGATGTTGTGAAGCCGTTGCCATTTGAACGTACATATTGTAGTAGTAGCCGCCGAACGGTTCAATATTGGCTGAATAGTTTAGAGCCAAATCTTTTTTCACAATGTCTCTGTGTTTTGAGTAGACATAGATAAATCCAACTGGAGGATCTTCCTGTCCTTTTTTGCCAACTGCTGCCGCAATTTTTGTATCACTGGTCATAAGAATAACATCATTTTCCACAAGCCTTCTCAAAAACTCAAGACCTGCATTTGCTTCCCGCAGAACCAGTTTTTCACCGAATCTCTCTTCATAGTTTGCTTCCATCTCATCTGATCTTCGAATAAATTCGGTAAATGCGTTCTGATGCTCCCCGGTTATTGCCAGGTCACGGATCATCACTTTCCCTCTCCATTCAGGTGTGGTCAGATCCCAAACACTGGTAAATGGATCTTCAGGGTATTTTTCTGTATTATAACCAATTACTCTTGAAATATGGGCAAATACCAGAGGATCCTGCAAATCAGCAGGAACTGTAGCACGGGCTGAAGGAGGAATATAGTTTTCAAGATATCCTTCCTCAATAAGCAATGCCTTCATGCTGGGAAAATCCTCTATGAGAACTAAATCCACTGCATTTACTCCGGAAACTGCTTCCTGATAGGCTCTCTCGATCAACTCAACCTCTGAAAGTCTGTGAGCCTCTACTTTAATTCCGTACTTCTTAGTAAATGCCTCTGCAGCCACAGTAATACGGCTTGTTGTTGCATATACAGTAAGAGTTCCCTCTTCTTTGGCCATTGCCACTACGTCATCCCAATTTTCCACCATGGGAGCTGCTTCCTCTACCATCTCTTCTGCACCACCAGCCTGAATATTAAACATGGCCACCAGCAAGAACAGTAATACAAGAGCTGCCTGAAACATTTTCTTTTTCATAAAAGTCCTCCTGTTAGATGATTCCGTGTTTTTATTCTGCATACGGAATCCAAATAGCTAATACAGTATAGCACTGCTTTTTGCTATTTGCAACCATTTGTTTCATTTTTGGAAGTTTTGTTTCTTTATTAAAATCCACAGGTGAGTGATGCCGGAAAATTATACTTTTTCTATAGCCCGTAAGCTATCAGCCGCTTTCTGCAAAAATTCCTTATTCCCAAAACTCCCGGATTTCAGCACAAGCAGCAGTTCCTCATCCTCTGCATAACCGAACATATTGGGGACACCAGGAGCCACTTCCCGGGCGATAATCATTTTTCTTACATTCAATCCACCCGCCACTGCTGCCGAGGTATCACCTCCGGCAACCACCAGTTTCCTGAAATGGGTACGGATTTTCACCAACTCTGCAATTCTGAAAAGTGACCGGGAAATCATTTTTCCTGTCAGGACATCGGTCAGTCCATACACAGAACCAATAAGTTTAGTATTAGCCACCTTAGCAGGAGTGTGTGATGTATATACCAGAACATCCTGCCCTTTTGCTAGTATTACTGATGCCTTTTCAGCGATTTCCAGAATCTCTTTTCCCAAATTTTCCTGATCAAAAATAATCTCAGTATGAAACTCCAACGTAACGCAGCCAGTCTCCTTCATATGGGATACCTGTTCCCGGGTCTGATCAGTCAGGCTCCCGACAATAAGAAGTACGCCGCATCTATCTTTGATCTTCTGATCCGGATGTATTGCTGCCGGAGCTAAAGAATTTCCATCGTTATAGGCTTTGGGCAGCTCCTCTGCAATCGCTGAACTACCGCATATATTCTTCTCACCCTTTACTGCTTCAGCTACCAAAGCAAGATCATGCTGATCTCTGATATCAAATATTATATAGGCTGATTGATCCTTCATTCTTCTTATTTCATCTGAAACAGCAGCGATACCATCATCCAAAACAGAAACGGTTATGTTACTTATTTTTCTGCCGGACTGCCCTGCAATAATCTCTTTTAAGGATGATTTCTTCATAGGATGTATGGGATCATTCCTGAACTGCGTTTCGCTAAGCAGAGTTCCATTCACATAATGAATACCCTCTACCGTGGTTCGCCCATTTTGCGGGAATCCGGTAATAACCATAGAGCAGTTAATACCAAGGGCATCCTGCATAGCATCAAACTCAGCACCTATGTTCCCTCTAAAAACAGAACAGGTTTTATTGAAATATACATCACAGGAAACAGATTCCAGAATTCCCATGGCTCTCTGCACTTTGGCAGCTGCAGCAGCCGCTTTATCAAACCGGCTGTCGGTATCAATAATAACAACATCAAGATTCTCAAAATCCTGGATATACGCAGACGTATCATTCAGGAGCGTCAGAGGAAATACTCCGGCAGTATAACCGCCTTTGGTGAACATGAGTCCTATATCATTAGACCCGGTGATATCATCTGCAACAACACCGACCCTTTTTTTCATCACTCCATTTATACGAGAATCTGCCATTAACCCTCTTTCCTCTTAGTATACTTCACATATTTTCCTTTGGTTGATTCAACCGGATACTTTTTCTTGTTTTTACCAATTTTATCCCGGAGTGCTTTTTCAACATCAATATCCATAACATCGGCAAACCTAAGCAGATAGTTCATACAGTCTGCAAGCTCTTCCTGAATATGTTCCAGAGTTTCATGCTTTTCTTTTAGGGTTTCCTGCTCGCTCTCAGACATCCACTGGAAAATCTCCAGCAATTCAGCAGCCTCAACCGCGAATGCTGAAACAAGATTCTTTGGAGTATGATACTGCTCCCAGTCGCGATCTGAAACGAACGTTCTTAATTCCTTCTGTATAGCTGCAATATCCACTAGTGTGCTCCTTTGATGGGCAATACTATCATGTTTTCGGTGGAACAGGGAAGATTCCAGTTGTGATTTGCCTGTGTCCTTGATTTATTTCAACGGCTCTGATACCAATGATATGTATGAAACAAATCCTGTTGGCAGCATCCGGAAATAAGAATTCATTGGCCGTAAAAATGGTAATAATCTCGGGACATCCGGTTTCAATTATCCGCAAAAAAATTAAGCATATCCACCTGCGAATATGCCCTCCGGATGGGAAACTGCAGCTCTCTGCCCCACTGCATGTCAGCCTGGAGACAATAGAAAAATTCATCACCCATAAACTTCCCTGGATTGAGAAAGCGATCGTTAAAGTACAAACACAAAAGCCGATAATGAATCCAGAATATATAAATGGTGAAAAACACTATTTTCTGGGGCAATCTTATACCTTACTGATTACTGAACTTGTTGGTAAAAACAGCGTCAGGCTGCATGATGGATTAAATATAGAGATTCAGATTAATGAAACAGCATCTGCTGAACAGGTGGAAAAAATACTTATTGAATGGTATCGGCAAAGATTGAAGGAGCTGATACCCGGGCTGCTTGCTTCATGGGAACCTGTATTGGGTGTACATGCCCTTGAATGGGGTGTAAAAAGGATGAAAACCCGTTGGGGATCATGCAATCCTGTAAAAAAACGAATATGGTTAAGTCTGGAGCTGATAAAACGGCCTGTCATCTGCCTTGAATATATACTTGTTCATGAATTAACACATTTACTTGAATCGTCACATAATGCACGTTTTTATACCCTGCTGGACTCGTTTATGCCGGATTGGCATAATGCAGATAAAATTCTCAAAGAGTTTGGCCGCAAAATCTATGTCTAGTGCAAATGTTTTCAGCTAAAAAAACAGCTCCTATCCCAGAAAATGTCCACTTTCAGCATCAAGATAGAGATTCGCGGATGGATGTCTTCTAATTATTGAAGCGGGACAGGATATTTGTACCGGCTCCAGTAAAGCAGTCTTTACGGCTGGCGCTTTTAACAAACCAGGAACAACACAGAGTAATTTTTCGGCTGCGGTAAGAGCTGGAATTGTCAGGGTAATTGCCAGATCCGGTACATCACTCAATGTTGAAAAACAGCCATCATTAACTTGCTGCCTTCGACATGCAAAATCCAACGTTACGATCTTCACACTCTCAGAATCATCAAATTTTGCTGAATGCGGATCATTAAAAGCAAGATGTCCATTCTCTCCAATTCCCATACAGACAAGATCTACCGGATATTCCTGTAATAGACCATTATATCTTCGACACTCTTCTTCAGGATTATTAGCCTGCGAATCTATATAATGAACAGATCCGAATGGAACCTTATCGAATAACCGATCGCGGAGAAAATTACCAAACCCCTGAGGAGCATTGGAAGGCAAACCTAAATATTCATCCATGTGAAAGCCGTTAACAAATTCCCATTGTATCTCAGAATTTTTAGTAAGTGATTCAAGAAACTCATTTTGTGAGGGAGCTGCTGCAAAAATAATATTTACTGAACCTTTTTTCAGTATTACTTTATTGATAATATCAGCCGCTCTCTCTGCAGCGGCTTTTCCCATAAACTTTCTATTCTCATGTACTTCAACAAACACCTGTTCAAATGAACCTGACCAAATCATACCTACAGCTCCTAAAAATGTATTTCTAATTATTGTTGATAGAGAACAGTGTTACCTAGAACCACCGTTTTAAACTCCAGTAAGTTACTATTCTTATCCCATCGGCATAGTGAAAGATTTGCAAACCCACCCAGCCTCGGTTCCGGTGATATTCGGGGAAGTTTAAGCATCTCTGCAGGATTAATTGTACACATTTCTACAAGTGACCGAAGATCATACCCCAGACAGGATTGCAGATAATGAATTCCATGATATAGATCATGTCCTGCTCCTGCAAGAAATGGTGTTCCGACAAGTCCAATTCTCCCACTCTCTTCAACCTTTACCTGCATGCTTCCCCAATCATAAAAACCCGGCGGTTTCCCTGCGAGTGCCGTAACATCACTGATAAGGATTATTTTTTTCGTAGGTTTTGTCCGAAAAACAGTTTTAATAAAGGAAGGAGGAGTGTGAAATCCATCACAGATTATGCTTGCGTACAATTCATCAGCTGCTAACTGCTCCCAGAGATAATTCTCCAACCTGGGCAATTTACTGTGGCTGCCATTACCCAGATGTGTTGATAAACGGGCTCCGGCTGCAACTGCCTCACGAATAAGACCCGGATCTGCAGCAGTATGCCCAATAGCGACCAGTATTCCCTGTCCCGAGCACTGCTCAATGAAATCCAGAGCTCCCTTCCTTTCAGGGGCTAAAGTTATCATACGAATTGCTCCCCGGGAAGCTTCCTGCCATGCAGTTAACTCTTCAAAGTTAGGATCTCTTATATATTCCGGATTATGGGCACCCCTGGGACCCACTTCTGAAGATATATACGGACCTTCAAGGTGAATACCCGGTATTGCTTCCTGTAATAAAGGCAATTGACTCAGCGCTTCAGCTATACACTTTAAATTAGTGGAAACACGATCGTGGCTGTTTGTTACTATCGTTGGAAGATGTCTTGTAGTCCCTCTCTTTGCAAGAGTTTTCACCACAGTAAGAATATCTTTCACTTCCAATAATTCGCTGCTGTAGTCAATCCCACAGCAGCCGTTCACCTGAATATCCAAAAATCCGGGTAAAATTATGTGTTCTGATAAATCATTTTCACGGGTAACTAGAGAGGAAATAGAGGAATCACTTATACTGACCTCTATGCTGTTTTGTGAGATCAGTGATTTTCCAATGAGTATCATATACTTTGATCCACCTTGTGAATTGCTTCCAGAAGCAGCAGCTCAAAACTCTTTCCATATGATATAAAATTATCATAACGGATTTGGTCATCAGACTGTACTGCATCATCGTGAAACACTACTGCCATATGGGGTTCTATACTAAACGTACCATCATAACCTCGGGAAATAAGATCTGTAACAATGCGTAGTACTTCGCCTTCACCCTCCCCGGGATACGTATATATTTCCTGTCCATTAACTTTGTCATAAATAGAGTCTTTAATATGTATGTGAACTATATGCTCTTTAATCTGTTGATAGAAATCCCAAGAGTCCTGCATAGTGTAAGGAAATTTTTTTCTAAAGTCAGGAGTCAGCGGTGGATTTCCGGTGTCATATACCAACTTCAACCCGGGAACCTTATCAATTAAACGAAGTGAGTGTTCCCAACTCATTCCCCCATAGGTATGGCAGTTCTCATGAACCGGAATCATCCCGGCATCCAAAAAGCAATCGCAAATATACCTCAGGCGCCTGAAACGTTCCTGTTCGTGTTGATCCTCCAGAGCCTTTCCCTGTTTATCAAGTTCCACGGCAAAACTCATAATTCTGACAAACTCTATTTCCAGCTGTCTCATAGAGGAGATAGTTCGCTGTAATACATTTTTGGTTTCTTCAAAGGGAGTATGTATGGATTGTCCCCAATTTGCAATTGTTGATCCCAACGCACAAATTTCAACACCCTCACCTTTCAGTAAATCCCTTAATTCATATAATTCTTCTTCATGTAATTCATGAAAGTTTTTTCCATTAACTAATCGAAGTTCAACAGCACTCCACCCCAGCTCTTTTACTGCTGCAATTTGCTTTCTGATATCAACTGCTGCTTCATCGGTAAATCCTGCCAACCTCATATTAGCCTCCTGTCAATTCATGAGAAATTAAAAAAATAAATTATCAAAAGTAATTTTAATAGCTTAAAGGGAGAGAAACCGGACTACCGCTGGATGAACTTCTATATATACCCTGAATTATCTCAACAGCTTTCCTTGCCTCGAAACCATCAATGAGAAGAGGTGTCCCTTTCTCAATTGCTTCAATCATATTAGAGAACTGATATTGGTGTCCATGAAATCCAATGGCAGTAGGATCTGAAGCTCCTCCACCAGTTAGTGTTTTCCGGGAATATTTTTTCCGAATCAGCTCATCTCCAGGCTGTTCATCAACAAATTTCCAAACCAGAATATCCTCTTCCTCCAGAACAATAGATCCTGTTGATCCGGAAATCTCTATTTTCTTTAAAAATCCAGGATATGCACTTGTAGTCCCCTCAATTACCCCAATTGCTCCATTTTCAAACCGCAGCACAGCTGCCGCTGTATCCTCAACTTCAATTCTCTCATGAGCGAGAGTATCGGTAAATGAAAAAACTTCGGAAACCGGTCCCATAAACCATTGAAGAAGATCAATTGCATGAATTGATTGATTCATAAGAGCTCCGCCGCCATCCATAGCCCAGGTACCTTTCCAATCGCTAACGTCAAAATACTCCTGTGTACGAAACCATTTTACATATGCATCCGCAAGAACAATTTTCCCGAATCTGCCGGCAATAAGTGCCTTCTTTATCTCCTGAACTGCTGAATGGAACCGTGATGGGAAAATTCCAGAAAGAAGTACCCCATTGGTTTCAGCTGCTTGAATCAGTTCATCACATCGTTCAATAGTTATCTCTAAAGGCTTTTCCACAATAATATGTTTACCTGCACTTGCAGCAGCAAATGCCCCTTCAAAGTGAATACCTGACGGGGTACAAACTGTTACTATATCTAATCCGTTGTGTGCCAGGAATTCATCTAGATTTGTATATGAAGTTCCTCCATATTGAGCGGCAAAATCTTTTGCACGATTCTCATTTTTATCAAAACAGGCAACAAGTTTTCCCGATTCAAGTTCATTTATTGCTTTGGCATGCATTTCAGCAATCATTCCAACACCAATAATTCCGAATCCATAGATCATAGATTCACACTCCTTCTGCTGAATTTTGACATATATTTGAGAAAAATATCTGCATATTTGTCAAGATTCTCTTCGGATCCGCCCCCTAAAATCGGAGAACACATTTCATAGACAACCCAACCGGTAAATCTGTTGCTCTCCAGTTCTAACAAAAAAGTATCATAGTCAATATCACCCTGGTTCATTGGTACAGCCCTTACGGTATCTGGAAAAACCCTTGAATAATTCACATTCTCAGGATGGTATGTGTATCGCGGATACACTTTATAATTTGCTGCAATGGTCATAATTGCCTTTTCAGCCATTTTTCCAGCACCCTCCTGAATATTTTCTTTTCTTAGAAAAGGTGACCATGCATCATATCCAGCTGAGACAAATGGATGATTGACCTCATTGATCAGCAATAGCATTTCTTCTGATCCTACAGCTATATCATGATGATTCTGCACAGCAATATGAATACCATATTCACCTGCAATATCCCCGCAGATACGCAGAGATGCTACAATTTTTCTCCAGGACTCCCCTTCTGAACTATCCGGGTAGCGATACCCGGTAAATATCCTGACAAGCTCACCCTTTAAACTGGCAGTCATTTCACAACATTGTCTGATATAGGAAAGCTGAAAATCCAGCACTGGTATTTCCAGTGGAGAAGGCATAAGGAAATCATTATATGCCGCAAGACCAACCAACTCAATTCCTGTTTTGCTCAGTGCTTCCTCAACCTTTAACATCATAGTATCCTGAACATTTGATGGGAAAAGATGTGGTTCCTTTGCCATTAACAATACCCCATCATACCCGAGAGCAGCAGCTTTATAGATAAATTCATCAGCTTTTAGATAGTGCTGCCCCCACAACCCAGCATAACTTACAGAAAAAAGCGCTGTTTTCATTTTTTTCCCTTAAATCGCTGTTTAGTTGCATTGGAAAGGAACACCAGAGGCTTAAATAGAGTTCTAAGTGCATAGCTAATAAGTTTCGTTCTACCAAAAAGAGTGAAAAATACAGCTATTATCAACAGTATTGAAATTACTGAACCAAAAAATGGGGCTATGCTGCCGCTTGATAAAATTAATCCGCGTCTCAGATTCTCATCAACCATCGGACCAAGAATTATACCCAGTACAAGTGGAGCTTCTGTAAACCCAAGTTTTCTCATCGCAAATCCTAATGCCCCAAAGCAGATCATAACTACGATGTCAAAGAGACGGCCGGAAATTGCATAGGTACCAACCATACATAAAACAAAAACTATAGGCATAAGAATTGTTCTCTTGATACGCAGTATATGCAGCATTGGTTTTACAATCGCTAATCCCAAAATAAACATCGCGATTGTGGCAAGACCAAACATTGCACTAAAAGTATAAATATACATTGGCTGTTCTATCATCAAAAGCGGCCCGGGTCTTACATTATGAAGAAATAGTGCAGCTAATAATACCGCGGCCGGGGGACTTCCCGGTATAGCCAATGAGAGAACCGGTACCAAAGCACCACCAACAACAGCATTGTTTGCAGTTTCAGATGCAATCAAACCCTCAATTGATCCTTTCCCAAACATCTCAGGTTTCTTGCTTGCCCGTTTTGCAAAGTCGTAGGCAACATAAGAACCAATATTCTCTCCTACTCCTGGAATTATCCCTACTAAAACTCCAATAAGTCCGGAACGGATTATGTTAACCCAATTCTTTAGTATATCCTTAAATCGCGGTAATACCCTTCCTACCTGTGCTACTACACCGGGAGTATTGGAATCAGAAAGATTACTGAGAATTTCAACCAGTGCATATGTACCGACAAGAACCGGAATAATACTGAACCCGGACATTAACTCTGAAACTCCGAAAGTAAACCGCCGATAACCCTGAATTGCTTCCATCCCGACAAACGATAGGAGAATACCTAAAATCCCTGAAATCCATCCTTTGAGTGGATCTTTTGCAGCGGTAAGGTTTCCACAAATAGTTACTCCAAAAATAGCCAGCCAAAAGATTTCATATGATTTAAATTTTAGTGCCATATTTGCCAGTAATGGAGTAAGAAATGCCAAAGCAACAAGCCCTACCATAGAACCGAGAAAAGAGGAAGTTGTTGCCAATCCCAGTGCTTCCGAAGCCTTACCTGTTTTTGATAAAGGATACCCATCCAGACAGGTGGCGGCACTTGCCGGTGTTCCGGGAATATTCAGAAGGATTGCGGTTCGGCTTCCGCCGTAAATTGCTCCCACATAAATTCCAATAAGTACCAGTATGGCATTTCCTGAATCCCATTTAAATGTCAGTGCAGTAAGAATCGCTATACCAACTGTTGCAGTTAACCCGGGAAGCATCCCAAAAATTATTCCCAGCTGAACTGCAATAAAACAATAAAGTAAATCCGACAGAGTTATAAGTTTAATAAATTCCTGAAATAAATAGACAATACCCAAAACTAACCTCTTTATTAAAGCAGATATTTCTATTGCCTACGGCAATGGAATAAGAAACAAATAATTAAAACAGTACCAGATCACAACAGCGGTAACTGTTGAGATAATTAAATTTTTCCACCATTTAACACCACGGAAATACAAAATATTTAAGAAAAGATACAGTGTACTAACCAGAACAAAATGTATTCTCCCTATCAATAAATAATAGAGGATAACGAATCCAAATGCCGCTAAAAAATGATGCAGGGTTTTGGATTTGATAAACAGTAAAAATTGAGCCTTTGTTAGACGTATTGCATAACCTCTGGCAGCAATACTCCGAATAAGCAGGATTAAACTGCAGAAAAGCAAGAGTATAGAGAATATCGTGGGTGCTAAAGATGGGGTAGCATATAATCCCCATTCTACATATTTTGGCATAGCAAGTGATATACCCAGTATGGTAAGACTCAGAATGATTAAAACTACTGCAGCAATAAAATCCGGTTTTGCAGTCTCTTTATGTTGCCCTTTCATTTCTTCTTCCTTCAAGTAAGTAGTTTGGGGCTGATTACCAGCCCCAAACTCATTAGTTCTTCTTCAAAATTATACTATGGTCGATCAATACCCAATGTCTCTGGATTAATATTGGCTACTCCGCCTTCATACATCAACCAGCCAAACATGGAAGCTGCCTGCTCCATAATTGCATCTGCTTCTTCACCTTTAACTGATACTGCTACACTGCCTTTAAGTTTGGCAAATTCTCTTACTTTTTCAGTCTGAGAAGCTGCTGTAAATGCTTCAGAGATAGCCTTTTCAGCTTCAGCAGGAATGTCTTTCGGAATAAAAAGTCCAAAATTGAATCCTACACTTGGGAATCCAGGGGCAAAGTCTGTTATAGCGGGAATTTCCTCAACATCAGTGATATTCAAAGGATTGCTGTCCAAAACTGCTATTGCCCGTAATTTTCCTGCTCTCAGCATATCTGCAACTTCCATTGAAAGCTGCATTACAACTTCTGTTTCTCCGGAAACTGTAGCAACTACTGCAGGATTTCCACCACCGTAAGGTACATGATTATAAGTAATACCCATTTGTGCAGCAAAAGTTTCTGATGCAATATGTCCGCCGGCTCCAATTCCTGCGCTTGCAACATTTACTTTTCGGGTTTGGAATGCATTCATAAGACTATCCCAATCGGTAATTTCTGAATCTGCATTAACCGTAATAACACAAGGTGTAAAAATTGCAAAATAACCATTCCAATCACGATGAGAAATCGTTGGTGTTAAATCCTGAACTTGATATGTTGCAACACTTGCATCTGCATTTGCTGACCATGTGTATGCGTCATGATCTGCATCAAATGCTGATTTCTGACCAGTCGATCCTGAAGCTCCAGGTTGATTAATAACTGCTATTTTTGCACCTAAAATATCTTCCATTCCACTCGCAAGAATTCGGCCAGTCTGGTCGGAAGCTCCTCCTGCTCCCCACGGTACGATTAAACTGATAGTTTTACTGGGTTTCCATCCATCTCCAGCCTCTTCCTGCTGTGGTGCAGAAAAAAGGATCCCTGCTGACAGTAACGATAGAACTAATACAGCAATAAACATTTTCTTCATAAAAATTCCTCCTAGTAAATTTTCCTCTGCAACGCAGAGATATACAAAATCCTTCCAGAATACAATCTGATCAGGATAGTTGCCTAAATTTAATGAAGCACCTTCTTTAAAAAACCAGCGGTCTCCCGAATAACCTGTTCCGGGTTTTCCGGAAGAGAAAATATTTCAAGAGATACCCATCCTTTATAGCGAAGATCAATTAATGTATTAAAGGCATTTTTATACTCATCAGCATCAACTTCACCAGGGTGCGAACCATCCTCTTTATTCAGGTGAACATGCTTTATTAGTGTACTGTAATTATTAATAAGTATTTCCCATGGATCTACTTCATCTGCACAATTGTGAAAATCGAACATCCCCTGCACAGCAGGATGATTAATTGTCTGGACTACCTGAGAGACTTCTTCAAGAGTATTCAGAATATTGGTATCCCGATGAGAAAGTGCCTCTAAGCAGATCGTAGAATTAGCCTGAAGGGCATCATCAGCTGCATTTTCCAGTCCCTCAATAAAATACTTCATTCCTTCTACGGAAGACAGCCCGATTATCTCCCTCTGCTTTGGTGAACCAAATATTAGATTACCACCTCCAAGTTCTCCTGCAGCCCAAAGAAGTCTCTTTAAATGTTCCTGTGCAGCAGATCTTACCGAAGGATTCTCTGAAGTAAAATGCAGACCCGCAGGTTTAGCGAAAAGCCAATGGAATCCGGCAAATTCCATTCCATTACTGCTCATTGCTTCTCTGGTTTGCCGCAAAACTGCTGATGATATTTTCCCGGGATCTTCAGTTAGGGTAAAGAGAGCAATTTCTACGCCTGAAAATCCATTTTCTGACAGTATATGACAAACTTTCGAGAACTCCATTTTTCCAAATAATTCATTGCATACTGCCTGTCTCATTTCTATCCTTACCTTAAATTCACTTATAGATTCCATAATCACGAATAGTTTCAAATAATTTAATAACATTATCTTTCGGAACATCGGCCTGTATATTATGGATAGCCGCAGCAACAAAACCGCCTCCGGGAGCCATAATATCCAACACTCGTTTAACCTCGTCTGAAACATCATCCGGCGTTCCATAAGGGAGTATCTTTGATGTATCAATGCAGCCGCCCCAGAAAATAAGATCCTTCCCAAAATCTTTTTTCAATCCGGAAAGTTCCATGCCTGCAGCCGTATATTGTACAGGATTGAGAATATCAACACCTGCCTCTATCAAATCTGGAATTATTTGCCGTACGGCCCCGCAGCTGTGAAAACTGATTTTTGCCTGCGGCCTAATAGTCTTAATATGACTAATTAGCTGTTTAAGTCTTGGGAGATAAATTTTCCTGATTAATTCTGGAGATATCAGCAATGAAGCATCAGTTCCAAAATCATCTGCCTCGGTTACCACAAATGAACTCTCCGGATTATCAGGAATCAGCGGAAGAATAATATCCCAGTATGCACATTTATATACCAGCAACTCCTCAGCAAGTTTTTCCACCGCTAATTCATCAAGGTATAAATCCATAAAAAGCTCTTCCATTCCCCGTAATCGTTGGGACATCTCGAACATCCCGGCACAATCCCTGTCAAAAACCGGGAAATAATCAGCAACTTTTTTTAAATCATTATTTACTTTGGTTGTGATATAATCAGCATCCGGAACAGGAAAACTATAGTTTTGCAAGGCTTCACAAAGAGTGCTGTTTTTTAATGGCCAGGACATTTGATGGAAGTACAAATCGCCTCTGCGCTGCTCCCAACTAATCTTCCAGGAGTCTTCCACCACTAAACCTGTATCAGGTATTTCCATTTCTGATATCGGTTGAGACTCTACATTCCCGGTAGAGGGTATTCGATCAGGACCTATTCGAACTGTATCTATTCCCAAAATCTGCTTGAGTCTTGAAGGAGGAGTTCCTATTCCCTGAATTTGATCCGGAGAGAGGAATTGGCCCATCTCTTTATAATGTTCCAGAATATTCTTTAAAAGAAGAGATGCCACAGAACTTACCGTGGTACCCCCAAGATCAATTGGAACTCTATCAGGTTCTTTATGCTCAAGTGTATCTTTTATTCGCTGATAGCCAGTCATGCCAATATCCTTTTCATAAAACTATGTTTATTATTTTTATATATTTTTTTTAGATAGTGGTACGTATTCATCGAAATAATCCCCGATCAAACATAATGAGATCATGATGTAATCCATGTTGAATATGTTTATGCATGGCTTCCTGTGCCTTGACTATATCGTGTGATAAAATTGCTTCAACTAATGAACGGTGCCAAAATTCCCAATTGTCTACCTCATTAGCCCATGTACTTTTTGCACTTTGATACAAAAGACTGCGTAACCCAAGTCGTTGAAGTTCTTTTTTAAGCAAATAATTCCCGGTACATTCCGCCATAAAAAGATGTAAATCTCTATGTTTTCCGGAGAACTCTTTTATACTGTTTTCACCATCTGTACGAATCAAGTCACACTCTTCAGCCAGTGCATACACAAGTTTAGCATTTTCTTCCGTAATTGATTTGGCAAGAAGATATGCAACCATTACTTCCAGGGCTTCTCTAATACTATACAAGGCAATTATTCGCTCCCTTGTCTCAACTGGAATTCTGTAGCCCCATTTGGGAATTGATTCAAGCAAGTGCTCGTGCTCCAAACGTTTTAGTGCCTCACGGACAGAAATAATTGATGTTCCTGATAAATCAGCAAGCATTCGTTGTGAAAGGAACTCTCCCTTCGGCAGTTCACTTTCCAAAATTGCCTGAAGAATTGCTGTGTACGCTATATCTGAACTTGTTTTTTGATGTAAAATGATAGGCTCCAAAAATATTAAATTTCAATTTGTTATTACTGTTATACCCGTTATAACAGTAATAACATGCTTAATACGCATTGTCAACTTTTTTGGTTTTTTTATATTTATTTTTTTTGGAAAATTATTGCTCAGTTATAAATTTCGGAATTCGCAACAATAGCAAACCAGCTATCACCACTGTTACCATAACAAAAAGAAAAGTAATTTGAAATCCAAGCGCCGAAAACCCCGTATCAGTCTGGAAATATGATAAAATAATACCGGTTATCCATTGAAAAACTATTGCTCCGATAAAAGGAAAAAAGTTCATCATACCAAAGGTACTACCCCCCTCTCCGTGAGCGGATAGATCGTTTATCCCTGCAATAAGGTGATCATAAAGAACACCAATTGCGAAACCGATAAAAAATCCCAGTCCGGCAGTAAGAACTATCGGGAAAGCCAATGCCATTCCTCCCCAGAAAAGAATCCAGATTCCGGCATACAGACTAGAAGATACAATTATCATCATACGTCGATAGGTAGCGGAAGTTCCTATATATCCTCCGGAAAAATGCCCGATCATAACACCTATGCTAATAATTGAGGCATATCCCTGTGCTTTTAAAAAGGAGATTTCATATACAGCCTGAAACCAGGAGACAGCCCACAATCCCTGCAGAGACATAATTGATCCCATTGAAAAACACCAGGGAATTATCATCATTCTCAGTCCGGAATTTCTAAAAACATCCCTCAGCGATTTTCTTATCCCTGCCCAAATCGGGGGGAATGTATGTTTGCCAAATGTAATATTGCTTCTCCGAATTGAGAAAAGAAGCGAAACTGCCAGAAATATATTTATGCAGGCAAGGCCGATAAATACTGACTGCCTGCCCCATCGATCCATAGCATAACCAAGAGGATAGACAGAAATTATTGATCCAACATTTCCAAAAGTCAGTACAAATCCGGTAAAGAAAACATATCTTGCCTTCATATCTGAATTGCTGACAAAAACCAGAGATCCGGACAGCATCGGCCCTAACCCCAGCCCCATAAGAAATCTACCGACAGCAAATACTGCAGGTTGATTTCCAAAAGCAAAACACAGTGCTCCAACAGCAGAAATACTAATACCTGTCGCTACAATTTTTCCCGGACCAAAACGGTCATTCAGAGTCCCTCCAATGGGCTGAACAGCTGCATATGCATAAAAGTAGAGACTTGAAATAAACCCGGTAAGAGCCCCAGACATGCCGATTTCCTGAGATACCGCAGGCATAACAACTGAAGCTGAGATCCGATAAAAAGAGGTAAAAAAGTAGCATGCAACCAATAGAGCATAGGAGACATACTGATAGAACCTACTGCTGGATTTACTCTGTATCATAACTGGCTTAGTTATTGAGAACTATAGCGTTAAGAGTTTTAAGCGCAATCTCAATCTCACGCTTTTCGCCGGTATCAGCAGCTCCCGCCTGATCCACATAATCACCTATTCCCTCTTTCAGATCCCCCTGATACAGAACAACGTTATTCAGAATAGATAAAGCCTTAACTCCGCGAAGCGCCGCAATAACATATAAAGCTGCCGTCTCCATATCAGAGGCCAGCACCTGCATCTTCTGCCAGAGAGCCATCCTATCAGCTTCGTCATCAATATAAAATGAGTCATGACTGCGGGTAATTCCCACATGAAAAGGGAATTTATTCTTCCGACAAAAATCAGCCGCTGTATGAAGCATTTCACTATCAGCAACCGCCGGGTATCCTTCCGGAGCATACATTCGGGAAGCACCATCCTCCCGCACAGATCCGCTGGAAAGAATTAAATCACCAATTGAGATTCCGCTCTGGCAGGCACCGGCACTTCCCGTCCGAATAAAATACCGGCCGCCACACTGAATCAGCTCTTCCAAAGCAATTGCCATGGAAGCCCCGCCGATTCCTGTAGAAGTTACCGTTACCGGCATACCTTCATACCAGCCATTTATCGTACGAAATTCCCTGTTATAGGCAATCTCCTGTGTCTCTGTCAGAAAGGAGGCAATCCGCCCAACCCGCTCCGGATCCCCGGGTAAAATAACACAAGAATGCACATCATGATTTTCGCAGTGAATATGGGGCTGTTTCATTAATTACTCCACAATTTTATTTATCAGTTTCAACAAACCGAAAAGCTTCAAGGGCAAAAACTTTCTCTTCATCTGTAGGAATAACCCAGGCTTTTAGCCCCGGAACCGTCAGACTCTCTGCAACAACAACCTCTTCATTTCTGGTGTCTACCGTACTCTCATCAGCAACCCAGTTGAACATCTTCATAAACGCAAAAACTTTTCGACGAAAATATCCTTCGTTCTCGCCGACCCCACCGGTAAACACTATTCCTTTAGGGTTATCCATCGTTCCCAGATATCCGGAAAAATATTTTGCTGCTCGATATGCCGCGACATCAATTACCAACTCGGCTTCCTTATCACCATTAACAGCGGCTTGACGGATGATATGCATCTCCTTTATACCCTTATTGTACAGGCCAAAAAGTCCGGACTCCTTGTTGAGAATTTGAACTATTCCCTTTATATCTGTATTCAGATTTTTTGCCATCAATTCCAGTGCTCCCGGATCAATATCACCACTTCGGGTACCCATAACCAGGCCTTCCAGCGGAGTAGTCCCCATAGAAGTGTCTGATCCCTTCCCACCAACCACCTTTGCCATTGAGCATCCATTACCCAGATGAGCAATAACAATATTTGTATCTTCTTCACTTATGTTGTTCAGCTCGGCAAAACGATGTGCTATATAGGTGTAGGAGGCACCATGAAAACCGTAGCGTTGAATTCCATATTCCTCTATCCAATTCTTCGGAACGGCATAAAACTTAACATAATCGGGCATCTCAGCATGAAATTGCGTATCAAAAATTGCCGCATTTGGAACACTGCCAAAGATAGGATCACTAAGTGAAGCTTCAATAATTTGTAAATTAGCAGGATTGTGCAGCGGTGCAAGGGAAGAGAATTTTTCAATAGACTTAACTACTTCACCATCCAGCCCATCTATTAAGGTGGTCTGATTAAAAGTGGATCCGCCGTGCACCACCCGATGTCCAACAGCGACAATATTCAATGCGGGGAAACGTTCAGAAATAATCTCTGTAAGAGCATGAAGTGCCGATTTATGATTTTCCATTGGAGTTTCCCACTTTTCCTTTTTCCCATCAAACTTTGCATCTATATAGCCTTCACCGGTACCAAGCCCCTGACAATTAAAATCAGCAACCATTCCAACATCACCATTAATGATACTTTTCACAGATACTTTTATTGAGGAACTTCCCCCGTTTAAACATACTACATGAGCTATATTTATTTCATTTTTCACTTATATGTACTCCTTATTTTGATTTCTACTACCTTACAATAAAATTACCGGTTTATAAAGGGGGTTCTGATAGTATGAGGGACGGAGGAAGCTGCTTTCCCGATGTCTTGGATATATTGGGATTAAACAGAGAAAAAAGTGTATATTACAAAAAGTTTAATAAAAGTGCAGATCTATCTTCTGCATAAATATCAGTCCACTATGGAGTCTCTTTATGTTTGATCTGCAAACCACACTAATCAGCCAGGTTCTTAATCAAGCAATTATCACAATAGTGATGTTCTCCATTTGGAAAGATAACAAAGCGAGAGTTCCCGGGCTGAATTACTGGATGCTTAATCTTGTTCTCCAGACTGTTGTTCAACTCTACCGTTTTGCTGCTATTTATCCGTTATCTGTGGATACTGTTAAAAAAGAACGCCATATGGTATCGAAGCATCTATTATTCGATGGGATTTCTCTATTTTATTTTTTCTGCAACCTATCTCTACCGAATTATTAATCTTCTTTTAACACTCACACCCTCTCTTACAATAAATGCTAAAAAACTCCCGGTCGACGACTCTAAAACAGCACTACTCATGCTTGTCGCAAGCCTTATTCTGGTCGTAGTAAACTATCTTATTATCATCCTGATAAACCGCAGCCCTCCTACAGAATGAATGTAAAGAGACAAAACACGCTGCCGGAAGATGGGGCGGGGATGAGTTTATCTTAATAGTCAGTTGTGCAAATCAGGAAAGTGTCGTTAAAATTGCAGAAAAAATTCTTACCGAAGTGTGGGCTGGATGGCCTGATAAAGATTACCAGCTATCTGTCAGTATTGGCTGGTCACTGTGTTTGAAAATCGATTCCCTCAGCAGCTTACTGAAAAGGGCCGATATCAATTTATATACAGCTAAGAATTCCGGCAGAAACCAGATCTTCGGTGAGCTCTAATTATTCAGGTTTCATAAGAGAGAGATGTAATACCGCCTCAAGAACCCCGCCGGCAACTGCCCTGGCTTTATCAGAGATCGAATAACAGTGATCGCGATTACCTCGCGGATCAATATCCCCAATCTTAAACCCTTTAGTTACCATAAGACTATTGCACAACATCCCACGGATTACCCCGCTTATTGCTGCTACAACCTGCTCTCCTGAGACTTCCGCAACGACATCACCTACTTCAACAAGATCCCCTATTTTCTTTACAGCCTGCATTTCACCTTTGCCTGGCGACCGGATAACACGCTCTTCCCCATACCCATTTATTATCCCGGGGATGCCGGTATTCGATAACGCTGATCCCTCATAATAAACTTTTCCAAGAAAATGTCCCCGGCTGGTCTCAACTACAGCATGCACATCCTCACCAGCAGTAAATCCTGGACCCAATCCAACAACTATCGGAGCCATATCCATATTAGTCCCAAGGTTTCTTTTTGCCAAAACTGCATCAACAACGATATCAGGAACCATATGTTTAATCATTGCACCTTCAGGATCTATAAGAACCGCTGCATCACCGCGATCCATAACAGACTTTGCTTCATTCATTGATTGTACAAGAACGGCAGTTACACCCTCTACAGTAACAGACCTCTCATATACTGCAGAAGCAAATGAAACGGGCCTGCGAATTACTGTAGGCTGCTCAGTTTCAAGCGCCAGCACCCGGTATCCAGCCTTGATCAACCGATGGATAGTACCTGATGCTATATCCCCGGCACCCCGAACTATTACAAGATTTTTAGCGCCTCTCTGCATTAACGGACGTCCGGTGGCTTCATTCTGCACCATCATTATTTCAGCAAGAATACTTACCGCTATCTCTTCAGGTGTTTCACTCCCAATATCCAGACCAGTTGGAGCACGCAATTTATCGATAGTGGTTTTATCAAATCCTTTAGCCAGAAGATCCTTTTTCAGAACCGCAACTTTCCGCCGACTGCCCAGCATGCCGATAAAATAGGCTTTGCCAGTAATTAACTCTTCTAAGGAAGCCCCGTCATGATCGTGTGTAGCAATTATAACCGCACAATTTGCATCAACAGAAACCAGAGCCACCGCTTTTCGGATATCCTCATGGTAATGCAGCGCTGCAGCCATGGGAAACCGTTCCAGGGTACAAAACTCCTCACGGGTTTCCACGACCTCAACTACATATCCCAACTTAGCGGCAAATTCGGCAATCTGTAGATTTACATGCCCACCTCCAATCAGAACAATCCTCTTAGCAGGCAAAATCACTTCAACAAACACATCCAGATTCCCACCGCAAAGCATACCGATACTATTTCCATCCTCACCGTTATCCAGCCGGTAAGAGACAATTTTTGAAGTACCCGATGCAAGACACATTTTTGCCTCTTCAATAACAAATGATTCAGCAAGTCCCCCACCTATAGTTCCAATTGTTTCTCCTGATACAGTTATCAGCATTTTCGCCTGAGTCCTTGGTGTAGAGCCGCTGGCATTAATAATTGTTGCTGATGCAAATGAAATGCGGTTCTTCTGAAGCCTGGATGCTTCTTCAAAAAAGTTTATATTCATAATTGGTTCCTCACTTTGTAATCATAAATCACTGTCGTTGGCTGCAGAGCTACTATAAAAACTGCTTCAATTACCGGAATCCGGTTGAGAAAAAATCCTGCAAGGCTGCTTCGGCACGTTTCATCTACTGTATCAGCCTGGTTCAACAGAAGAATCCTTCCTGCCTGCTTTGGGGCATCCTTGAAAATACCATTATCTGCCTTTGCGGCCGCTGCCAGAGTCTCCAGAGTAATGACCGATCCAGGATTCTCTCCGGTCACATTCTGATACTTATCAATCCTATGAACAGTGCTGCTGTCTGCTGGTTTTCCAAGACACTCCAACCCAATTATTCCAATAACAGTATCTGTTCCAGCCGGAATAACCGGTTCATTCTCTCCCGGAATCTTAAGAGGTCTGCCTCTGGAACCATCAACCTCTACAAATATCCGATCAAAGTTACCAAGATTTGACACTTTGGTAATTTGTTCAGGATCAGGTCCGGAAACCCTCTGCTTTTTAACTATTTCAGAATTGTACCAGAAAGTAGTTGAACCTCCGTCCCCCATCCCAGATGGAATTTCAGGAATCGAATTTCCAATATGCAGCATATCATACCCATAAATCCTTTCCGAAGGTATCTGCAAATGGGTTGTTGTGGTCATAAGTACGCGATAGCCAGCTTCCCTGCAGAAGCCTGCCAAAGAGACCATGCATGCGGTCTTTCCACCACCGCCTGCTATTGCCGTTAACCGTCCTGCAGTGAGAGTATCAATATACTGTATCTTACTACTCTTTTCTCTATCCATCATACATCACTATAATTCGTTTAACCGGGAAGATTCTCCAAAATTTTCTCTTTATCTCTCTGTGATAACAACCGGGAAAGCAGTACGGCTATGATTATAATACCCGGAATATCAACCAGTAATCTTGTTACTGCAAATCGCGGTCCTAACGCACTGTACTCAAAAAGGAACATCGGTATTTTGGTTGTGGACCATGCACCAATAAAAATAAATACATTTCTGAAACTCGCACCCTTGCGAAGGAAAACGGCTGCTGCCGGAAAAGCTCCATAGAGAGGACCGGCTGCAGCAGATCCAATAATAAATGCGATGACAATCCCTTTCACACTTGAATTCTCACCCATGTACTTAACCATAGTCTCGCGGGGAACCCATACATCAAGCAGCCCCAAAAGGATAAAAATGGGGGGAATTACCGAGAGAATCTCTTTTAGACTGTAAAATGAAACAGACAGAGCTTCTTTACCAAAATCCACATTAATAATAGTGATGATAATGATCGCTGCAGTAATTGCAAAAAACAGCCGGTATTTCTTCATTAATTTTTTCATAACTGAACTACCCATTGAATTACCGCTGCTACGATAAAAGAGAAAAAGAATGCTATAACATTCCTGCTTACCGCAGCTTTAGCACCAAAAAACTCTTTCTCAACCGGGAAAGTTACTACCCCAACCATCATAAGTGTCGAAACAAACGCCCCAATCTGCATATATCCTGCCCCATTTTGAAGCAGTAATTCAGCCGTCGGGAATGCTATGAATCCTGGTATAAGTGTTACAGAGCCTACAATTGCTGCCAAAGCAGTGCCTAACCAACCAGAATCGAGACCAATAATATCAGAAATAGTTTCCGGATCCAATGCGGTTACCAGAATCCCTACCAGCATAATGACTGCTAAAAACTGCGGGAGAATATTTTCAAATGCTTTCAAGGCTTTAGTGAGGGCTTTAATCGTTTTCTTTTTATTTACAGCCAACGAAATACCCAGAAACACCGCCGTTATAATATAGGTAATTATTGTACTCATGCTTTCTCTATCCGAAGCTAAATACTTAACAGTCTGTCAGAGGAAAATCGGGGGTCACTGGTCAAATGAATCCCCAGATCCCTCAGCCCTGCCTCATCTCCAGGTGACGGCATATGAGTTAAATGCATTTCACAGCCTTTCAGCTTTTTCAACTGCTTCACTGCCAAATATGCACCACTGCTGGATGCCGTTGAGGTGCCTAATGCGATAAGGGTCTCCTCAAGGTCCATAGTGACCATGGCAGAATCTTTTATAGCCCGCTTCATTTCTGCAATTGATTCTATAATAGACGGTGAAATAAGGTGCAGCTTATCAGGCAAATCTGCCAGCCGCTTAATTGCATTCAGCGCGGCAGAGGCTGCTGCATGCATTATCGGTGAGTTTTTCCCATTGACAATAGTTCCATCAGGCAGCTCAATTGCTGCACCGCAGTAAATTCCGCCATTCCCTTTCTCAGGATCACTCTGAGCCTCCACAGCAGCTTCCCTGGCAGCATTAACAACCGGACGATCCGCTTCAGTACACCCAATATTCTGCATAATTAATTTTGCCCGATCCACAGTATCCCTGGATCCGAGACCCATCATATATTCACAGGCATAACGAAATGTACGCCGAATAATCTCCTGTTTTGCTGCATCACAAGCAGCATCATCATTAATAATAGCAAACCCAATACGGTTAACTCCCATATCGGTCGGAGACTGATACACAGAAGTACTCCCTGAAATCTTCTCAAGAATCCGCTTTAACAGGGGAAATGCCTCAACATCACGATTATAATTGATCGCCGTCTTTCCATACGTTTCAAGATGAAACGGATCAATAAGATTCACATCTTTCAAGTCTGCAGTAGCAGCCTCATAGGCAATATTAACCGGGTGTTTTAATGGGATATTCCAGATGGGAAAACTCTCAAATTTTGCATAACCGGCACGTACACCCCTCTTATGCTCATGATAGAGCTGGGAGAGGCACGTACCCAGTTTCCCGCTGTTTGGTCCCGGACCGGTAATTACGACAAGTGGTTTTGTCGTCTCAATATAGGGATTCATTCCATAACCGTCATCACTAACAATTAAGTCGATATCAGTAGGATAGCCTTTCGTTGCCCGATGGATATATACACGAATACCCCTGCGTTCAAGGGAGTTAATAAACTGTTGAACAGAGGGTTGATCTTCATAACGAGTAACGACAACGGAGTTTACTTCCAACCCCCAGCCCCTTATATCATCAATAAGCTTCATGGCATCGGCATCATAGGTTATTCCGAAATCTGCCCGGGTTTTTCGCTGGTCTATATGTCAGGCATAGATACAAAGAACAATTTCTGCCTGATCTTTCAGCTTCTGCAGAAGTTTCATTTTTACATTTGGGTCAAAGCCCGGAAGTACCCTGGCTGCATGATAATCAAAAACAAGTTTCCCGCCAAATTCGAGATAGAGCTTATTATCAGACTGTGCAACACGCTCCCGGATTGCGGAGGTCTGTTCCTCTAAATATTTATCTACATCAAATGCCTGCTGCTTTCCCATCCGGCTTCTCCCTTTTAAAGTATGATTGTGTATATAGTACAGAATGCATGAAGTCACTAAAAAGGGCAAGTAGGCTGGTCAATTTCAATAATTAAAAAAGTATGCTTTATTCCGATTTTCTGAAAATCAACTGCGTTTTTACTACATCATATCAGCCAATAATACCACCGCCGATTACCAGCTCACCATCATACAAAACAACTGACTGTCCCGGTGCTACAGCCCATTGCGGTTCAATAAAGTCTATTTTACAGCTCTGCTCTTTTAGTGGAATAACCTGAACGGTAAAAGGCTTCTGCTGAGATCGAATTTTAGCCTGGGCCTCGAAGGAGGGACTTCCCAACAATTCTGGTGATACCAGCCAGTTCATCTGATCAGCATTAAGTGAGTGCCCAAAAACCTGCTCTTTATGCCCAACAATAACCTGATTTTTCTCCCGGTCAATACCCACCACATAAAACGGCCGAGGAGCTGCAATACCCAAACCCCGGCGCTGGCCAATAGTATATTTAGCAAACCCTGAATGGTTCCCAAGAATTTTCCCTTCAGTATCTACAATTTCCCCCGGAATAAAATCAAAATCCAGCAGTTCAGTATAATCACCGCAAATGAAATCCTGACTTTCCCGAACTTCCTCAAACCCAAGATTTTTACTGCGGGCAATCTCACGAACATTGTCCTTGATCAATTCACCCAGCGGAAATAAAGTCTTTTTAAGCTGCAATGAAGTTAACCTATACAAAAAATAGCTCTGATCCTTCTTCATATCCGCAGACATCATAAGAACATCCGTCTGCCATTTAGGGTGGAGCTTTCTGCGCACATAATGGCCTGTGGCAAAATAGTCAAACGATATTCCTGACTCCTCAACTTTCTCTACCAAAGCACCAAATTTAATTCTGCTGTTACATCTAACGCATGGATTTGGGGTTCTGCCCTGACTATATTCATGAGAAAAATCAGCCAAAACAATATCCCGATACTCTTTCTTTAAATCAAACTGATGGAACGGAATACCCAAAATCTCACAAACCTCGGCCGCTTTTGCTGCATCTTCCTCTTCATCAGGGCCAAAACAGGCATGTCGGCCTTCAAATTCCGACATTACTGTCCCATCCCATATATTCATGGTCACACCAGTAACCTGATATCCCTGCTCAACCAGAAGTGCGGCGGCTACAGAAGAGTCCACTCCCCCACTTAATCCAACTACTACATGTTTACTCATAACCATATCCTGTATCATAGGGTCTTCTCATGCATCCCTCAAGCCAACTTCAGTCCGGCCTCTACGGGTAGAAGATCCCACGTTTTTTACTGTTTAAATTACTGATTTTGTAAGTTTTTGTATAGAGCCAAAAAGTTCTACCTAGGAAATTCCTGTTTCTTCCGAGAGAATAACCTTGTTTCTTCCCTGATTCTTTGCTTCATATAATGCATCATCAGCACGCTTCAAGAGCGTTTCAACCGTGTCAGCAGGCATTAGAGAAGCTGCCCCAACACTAATAGTAATAGCATCAATGTTCTTAAAAGGGTATTCTTCAATTTTACTACGCAGTATTTCAGCAAGAAGACCTGCATTACTCAATTTAGTCTGAGGGAGTAATATGAGAAACTCATCTCCTCCCCATCTGCCAAAAATATCAGAAAGTCTAATTGAATTACTTATAACCCGGACTAACTCTTTTAAAGCAAGATCGCCCGCTGCATGGCCTTTTGTATCATTTATTCTCTTAAACCAGTCTAAATCCATAAGAAGTATTGAAAAAGAGTTTTTATACCGATGTGCCCGCACAAACTCCTGTGCAATGACAGAATCCAGATGCATTCTGTTAGTTATTCCGGTAAGATGATCTGTTACAGAGATAAATTCCAATTTTTTCTGGTAGAGATTTACAAAATAGATACTGACAATAATTATCAGCAGTGAAGCGGTTATACCTATAAGAATTGTTCTGATCAGGTTTCCCATGATTAAACGAAGAGAGTCTTTTTCATCCTGCTCAACAATAATGTACCAGGAAACACCTTCAATGTAACGGCTGGTCAGAAGGACTGTGCCGTTACTTCCAGAATATTCCAGATCGACAGTCTCCGTCCGTGAATTCAATATAGTATCGGCAATATCCTTAATCCCATCCTGTGTTCTAATTGAAGCCTTCTCAATAAGATCATAATTAGAATGAGCCTGTATTGTTCCCGAAGCATCCACCAGATAGACCGTTCTACCGTATTTTGTTTGCGCTTCCTGCAGGAGGTCCGCAATATCTGTCATATCCAGCCCAACTCCGGTAACACCAAGTAGTTCACCGTCACTGTTCTCAAGACGCTGATTTATGAACACAGTAAGCAATCTACCCGATACCTCATCCACATCAACATCCAAATCAACCTTCATGTCAGTATCTATAAATTGATAATACCAGATATCATGTTCATCAAAAAGCGTTATCGTTTTATGCAGTCCAACATAACTATAGTAGTTGTGAGTTATTGCTGATACAAAAAAACTCGTGGCAAAATTATTTTCATTTTTAATAGCCCAAAGATAGTCCTGAATTTTATTCAGGTCGTTTTCTCCTGACATAACCCACTCCATCAGAAATGTGTCATTAGCCATCATTGATGCTGCAAGTAAGGGTTCACGTAAACGTGTACTGATTTCCCAGTTGATGAGATCACGAACCAGCGGCAGAGAAGTACTGATCAGCTCTTCACTAATAGCTTCCCTCTGAAGAAAGTAATTAATCAAGCTTACTCCAACAAAGGCTGGAAGCATTATAAGGACGAGAACGGTAATTAATCTGAATCGTAGTGCTTTATGCGACATGGAAAGTAGTATATAGTTTATTAGTAAGTTCTTCCAGAAAATAATTGAAATCTGTTAGTGATTATTTGGTAAAAACAAATCTTTACCTCTCTGCCCTTACAACCCGGCCGCCGGTATTTCTGTATCGGCTGGGTGCAATACCCACACTCTTCTTAAACACCTTGGTAAAATAGCTTTGGTCTTCAAATCCACACTCAAACCCAACGTCTCCAAGATGCAGCTCTGTGGAAAGCAGCAGTTTTTTTGCCTCTTCAATACGAAAATCGTTCAAATATTCAGAAAAGGTAGTCCTCATCTCCAACTTAAACAACTTACTGAAATACGATGGACTCAAGTGCACTGAATCAGCAGTATTCTGTAATGAAATTTTCTCCTGAAAGTGCTGTTTGACATAACGAATTGCCTGCAGAATTTTATGGGTGTGCTGAACATCACGTAAATTAAATACAAGATCGATAAACCGATCCATAATCCGGAGGGTCCACTGGGTAAGCTCCTCAATAGTATCAAGTTCACGTATTTGGATCAGATAATGGTAATTCAATCCAAAAATTTGCTCAACATCCGCTCCACCCTCAACCGCCGCCCGGGAAAGCAATACAGAAAGTTCCAGAATCCTGGATTTCACCATATCAACACGCACTCCCGTGGTATACAAAACCGTACCAAGAATCTCATCCAGAAGGAGCTCTGCCTCTTTTTTGTTCCCTGCTGTCGCATACTTCAGCAGCTGCTTCTCTTTCTCCATTGGATAATAGAAATCACTTCGTTTATCACCTTCCATTGTTTTCAGATACTGAAGGTATTCGCCTATTCTGGATTGCTGTTCAAAAGCCTGACGATCGGCAAAAAAAGTACGTGCATCATTATCTGACAGACTTAATGACAGCAGAAATAGTATATCAGAGAGGCTGTTTGCTCTGGCAGTTGAGATAACCGGGACCCCTTCTAACTCTTCCGCAACAATTTCCACCTGCTGTTTATCCAATGAGAATTTTTTCCCGCACTCATCAAAGTAAAAATCATCAGTCTCAAAAATCCTTGCCGGACCACTAATCAATGCACCTTGAAGCATACCGCCACGTATGATGGGGGAAGCCCAATGCAGCAGCGAAAGTTGACAAAAATAGTGGTATTTACCGCCAAACCTCTCTGATTGATACCCGGCAAACTGATGTGTCTCCTTGCACTGTGTATGTAATCCGCACCGTTTTTCTATCCGACCGCAAAACCTGCAGCAGAGGTCCTGCCCTCCATCAGTTTCGCAAGTTCCAGCTAAGATAATCACCGACTCCTGGTCATTTGCCTGAATCTGATCTGAGTTTTTTCCATGAATCGGGATATAAAAACAGTCAATACTTGTGGCCAGAGTATAGTCATGAGCAGCCTTTTGCACATTTGCCAAAGTGTCTGTTGTTTTCATACTCTCAGCATACTGTAATTTAACTTACAACGTCTATAAGGTTTTCTTGTTGTGAAAGGAACTGACCAGTATGATCTTGTATAATTTGTTTCAGGTCGTCTTGCTGTATGCTGAAAACAATGGCATTTACTACAAGAGTTAAAGGAGATGTCCCAACAGGAATGCTTCCCTGTACTGATAATTCGCTGCCGAAACGTATCATATTCAAGAAAAGTCCATCCTGAGTCTCTCCATCTTTGCCAGTAGTAATATATGCTTTTATATGCCCTTCAGCATCCCGGGCTGTTTCTTTAACAGTCTTACCAATATGCATCATCATCGATTTGGCCATTTGAGTGATTTTCAGAGTTTTTTCATTGATTCCCGGAGAAAATGTTTCGGAGAAGGTTACAATGGCGGTGTTTTCAAGATGCATATGGTCGTGAGGGACGGAGGATTGGTCGTATTCGACAGCCAGAGGGACGGAGGAAGACGAATCCAGCCCCTGCAAAAAAGAGAAATCTTTCGACAACCGTGAACCATGCAAAGACAGTTTCTTTTTATCATGGATGGTGTTTACATGCCATGAAACTGCCTTTTTGGTATTATTCGAATAATTACCCATCTCCCTGGCAAAGTCCCCAACCTTTTTCTGGTCACGTGCATCCACCACATGCAGCAATTTTCCACCGGCGGTTCGGGAAAGTGCTGAGGTTACAGAGTGCAAAATATTATCATCAATCTTATCAGGTATATTCAACAGCAAGTGATCACAAACCTGAAGACTCCTGGCGAGAAACGGAAGCTTTCGTAGAGACTTTTCATGATCAACCTCCGTCCCTACCCGTTTATAATCCACTACCAGTAGCGTTTCGGCAGAATCCCCATCACCAAGGCTTTCACTAATGATATCAGTCACTATACCCGGCGCTGCTACCCCGGTAGGTTCAATAAGCAGGATGTCCGGGTTTACGGTTTGTTTTATATCCTGAACAGCAGCTGAAAGATCCTGACGAATACTGCAGCAGATGCAGCCTGCAAAAAGTTCTCTCACAGAAAACCCTTCACTCTTCAGCAGTATACTGTCAACAGGGACATTCCCAATTTCATTCTCAATAATTGCTGTTTCAAACCCGCTTCCTGCAAAAAACCTTGCCAGAGAGAGCAGTAACGTTGTTTTTCCAGATCCCAGAAAACCTGATATGATAATTATTTTCATTGCATAAACCATCTTTATATAGAATTTAATACATACCAGCACAACTCAGTTAGGTTCCTAAATCATGCTGGTACAAACTTTTTAGACAGCCATTTGTTAGCCAGCCATACCCAGACAGGCCTGAACAGCAACATCAGAGGCGGAAGCTGCATCAGCAGAATAAAAATCAGCCCCAATTTCCAACTTATAACTTTCGGTTACCGGAGCCCCGCCAATCATTATTTTAACTGAATCACGGATACCTGCCGCAACAGCCGCCTCAACTACCCGTTTCATCTCTGTCATAGTAGTTGTTAACAGTGCAGAACAGGCAATAATTTGGGCGTTATGCTCTTTTGCAGCATCAGCATATTTTTCCGGAGCCACATCTACTCCCAGATCAATAACCACAAGGCCTTTCCCTTCCATCAATCCATCTTCAAGAATGCTTGCTGCGGAGATTCCTTCATCAAGAGCTGCCTGTGTTTCCAATTTAATCTCAGGAGCCCGGCCTCTCTGTAATAAATCAATAATCGTTTCCAGTCTGTTCATATCCTGCTCCTTTTTATAATCCATATTCCTGTAATAGAACTTTATTCTTATCAAGAGAGGGTTCAACTTCAGCAACCAGTAACCCCTCTTCTCTCGGCATTTTCCCCAATTCATCTCTCAGCATATCAATCCAGACCAACTCACGATCTTCAAGATAGAGCAAGCCGTCTTTTACATGATTCTCAATAATCTCCAGCCCTTTCAAGCTTCCAAGAATTGCCGCATCAACATAATTTTTACCGGATACGATTGCCTTTGAAATCTCAATTACATTAACCGGATCCAAAATCAGTGCCTGAGGATCTAGATGGATATCAGATTCCACCATTATTTTCTTGTAAAGATCCACACCATCTAATTTTGTCGCCTGATTGAATAATCTTGTGTCATATATCAACTGTTCCATATAGACAGTTGGGGCCATACCGGCCAGAAGCTTGATATTTGTTACAGATTCATTACTCCAAAGGTCACAGCAGGCACCTGCTATATTGCCTAACGGGCTAAGATGTGCACAAGCAGCTGTCCTGCCTTCCATCGATATTGGAGTACCTGTAATTGCTTTGAGAAAAGGTCCTTCATACCCGCAATCCTTATCCGGACCCCGCGCACCCTCTTCCAATGCCACCAGAGTTCTCACGACAGTTACTATACGTACTACTGCAGCAAACACCTTCGGAATATATTTTTTCTCTGCCAGAACCATCGCGGTATTACCGAACCCGCAAGCTGTATCACCACCGGGAATTGTCCTGGTTGAATCGGCTATATCGGTGATTTTATCCCAAAGAAACTGCATATCACGTACGCCCAGAACAGCAAGTGAAAATACCACATCTCTGATATTACAGTTCATCAGGGCATCGTCGCACACCTCTTTTCCACCAGTACTTTCAATTGATAAAAGATTCCCGCCGGCTTTTGCACCTTTCTCAAAAAGCTGCAGCATATTATCCAGATATTTACTGCTTCTTTGCCGTACAGGACGTTCATAGTCTCTTGTATCATTTGGGGTTAGCCGAATTTCACTCTTTACTCCATATTTCTGGAATGCATCTTCACAAAGATCATTCATAATTGAAACCAAATCCGTCCCCAACTGTGGATCCAGCGTCATTTCGAGAAGGGTCTCGAATTCAAAAACCACTCCATCCTGATGGAGATCGCGAACTCGCTCCAGTGCACCGGATACAATTTCCCGGTAATGATTTTTCACCTGACTGTATGTCTCTTTATTAATAGACATAGGAGGAAGGGTGAAGTTAAGTTCCGGGTACACCTGTCCGCCACCAATAACCAATCCTCTTGGGGTTGTTACCGGAAACGGAGCCCGACCGAATACCAAATCTTCAGGGTTTTTAATAACCAAATCTTTATACTTCATCACACTGCTCCTTTACTTATCGTAATTTTTGTAGGTAACAATATCCTGATTCCTTAGATCGACGTTAGAAATTATTTATGCTCTTTGGTAATATGATGTTTAATTGTTCTTTTTTAACGAAAAAAGTCGTCATTCATCTTTTAGATTTTTTTTAATGGGATTTTTTAATTATATGAGTAGTTTGACCTGAGCGCATCACTCAGAAAATCAAGGCTGGAAAACGTATATATCAGCTCCGTTTCTTTACAGGAATACCATACGGACCATCTATCAGAACGCACACTGACAGCTCTTCTACCTGTTTATTCATACGTTTTGCAACATCTTCAAGAGCACCCAGATAAAATTCCTGTGCCGCTTCAGTAATAGAGGTGCTGTTTACAAATTGGGAACCATCAATACCCGGCACAACAGCATAGTGTTCGCTGGTAAATTGAGGACTGTAGTAATAGAAATTGTCCATGGGGATATGAGCAAACAACTTGCTCCACATTTGAACCTGCCATTGTTCTGGAATAAACACCCATTCCGGAGACTTTATCAACTTCATGAACTTTTCTGCTCCCAACAGTTTCAACAACTGCAGGGATGTTCTGTAAGTCAGAGCGCCCACGGGATGAGCTGAATCAATAGTTTCAGCTGCAATAATCACAAATCCATCCGATGTAACTACTTTCTGAGCGGTTGATCCGGTTTTTGCTGCCTGATAATGGTTTATCCCTACAAATCCGGCATGGGAAATAACCACATCATAGCTCTTCTCATAGGAAACGCCGACATGTTTTATTACCTGTTCAACCGCTGCTGCATGTGCAGCTTCCAACTCTCCGGCAAAAACTCCGGAAACCGTAAAACTGCTGTCCAGGGTTACATTGACAATAAAATCCGACCCGGCTGTTTTTGCCACTTCAAGAGCCTCTTCATGACACGGGTTACCTTCAAGTACGAGATCCGTAGATTTTGGATGATCAAGCATTTCCGGTCCATGAAAAATAAATGTTCCGGCCTCACCCACCAACCCCGGACAGATTGATTTTCTGCCGCCGGACGCTCCCGCCATAAAATGACTCTCAACCAGACCGGTAAGAATTTTTATATCAGCATCCATATAATAGGAATCAATATAAATTTGTGTTCCACGGGAGGTAACACCCAGATGAGTCAGATGCTCCAAATCATTACAGTCATGATTAACAATAGCAATTCCCAAATCAAACACTTCCTGATCAAGCATGGACCGGAGTTCATCATCTGAAAGCCCCCGATGTGTCCCTGTTGCAACCAGAATCAGTATATCTTCAACAGGGACATTCTCTGATATCAGCGTCCTGATGATCGGCATCAGGATTCCTGATTCACCTTTATAGGGAACCGGACGGGTATTATCAGATATAACAATTACTGCTTTATGAGTTTCAGCTGACTCCATTTTCCCCTGAACAATTGCTCGTAAAGATGAACAATTAATTGGATTCTCAAGGGCATACTCAATCGCAGCTTTTGGATCCTCAAGCGGGAAGGCTCCAGTCATCTGGAGCACATCTGCTGCCAGGGGCACTTCTATTTCTGCTGTTCCTGAATAAAACGGTATAGTAACTGCTGTTGTTCTCTTCTTCATACCCTTTCCTGCGTTTTCCTACTTAAAAACTCTTTATCAGTGAAAGGTCACCGGTTTTTGCTGCTTCAAGAATCGGTCCCATATACTCATCAACTTCATCCGCTGTCAATGCCACCGGCATATTCTGCAGTTTCATTTTCAGCTGGGGATTCTTTGCAGCCTGCAGTGCACGTGTAATATGTGCATCGGTAAATCCCGGAAGTTCACCCAGTCGTGTCGGGCTTCCGATAGCTTTATTAAAAGCAAGCATTCCCTCTGCAACAACGGTTCCCAGCTCTCTTCCTGACAATGTCTTCAGATCTTTTGTAATATACCCATATTTTGCATAAATTGCACCTACAACCCGTAGCTTATCCTCAATCGCCGGAGCAAAGAATACCGTATAGTAGGGATTCATTATCCCGCAGGCCCGCCCATGACTTGTCACATCAACAAGGCTGAAGCTCGTTAAATGAGCCCCGTTTGTCCCGCCAACCATTATAGCATACCCGCCCAAATCAGTTGCCAGACCAATTGCTTCACGTCCTTCAAGATTTCCCGGATCCGCTACAACCTGACTGGTATATTTAACAACAAGCTCAATAGCAGTCTCTGCCAGCTCTGCAGTTAGTGTATAACTCTCTTCTGAAGCCCCGTAAAACACTTCAAGACAATGTGCAATTCCATCCAGAGCTCCATCAATGGTTAATGACAGAGGCATGGATGCAGTTACTGAGTAATCAAACACTGGATTTGTGGGGATTACTGCATCATCTACAATAAGTTTTTTCTGTCCTACCATCGGATCTGTAATATTTGAATACTTTGTAAGATGGGCACCTGAACTCGCTGAAGTCTGCACAGCAATAACCGGAAGGAGTTTTTTACCTGTTCGATTCACGGCTTCAGTTACCAGACCGGTTCCAAAATAGGATTCTATATCAGGACTCTCTGTACCCAGTACTGAAAGGGCATTTGCCGCCTTAACCGCATCAATAGCACTTCCCCCACCAATTACCACAATACTATCCGGTTTGAAGTGCAGAATATAGGTCTCAATCCGATAGACATCCTCTCGAGGTGCATTTGGCCGTGCACTGGGTACAATACCCGTTCCTACAACGGTAACTCCAGCATCCTCAAGAGTTTTCCGAACTCTATCATTTATACCCTGGAACATATCAAGGGAAACAATCATTGCTGTTTTGCCATACGAAGCTGCAGTAGTTCCGATTGAATCAAGAACATTCAATCCAAATATATACCCATCACCTTTCCATTCCTGCAGCATTGTTCTTGCTTTATCTACTATACTCATCTTATCCTCCGTCATCTTCGAAATTATACTAAATTGAGGCGCTTTCAAAAATACCTATTTTTGAAAGCGCTACCTATTAGTGAAGTTTTCTGAA
>JABMQR010000047.1 GCA_013202335.1 Bacteroidota bacterium | reverse complement strand
TTTCTTATAAATCTTCGATTTATGAAATTGGCTCAATTTAATAAAAAAATATGACTATCCAAATAAATTTTAGATGTGTAACTTCTTTCACTAAAAAACTTAGTTTTTACCAATACTCTAAATCCCCCACCATCTTCGTATCACTATATATAATTAGCAAATATAAATCATTATCGCCGTATTAATACGACAGAGTCAAGCAAAAAATGAACGAAATGCTCAAAAATAGAGAAATATCTATAATTATTGACCAAATAGTGGTAGAATGGAAAAACCAAATTAAATGAAGGGGACTACACACAGGTGAAAGGATTTATAGGGCTTGATCTCGGCAGTACTGCGATGAAAGCAGTTCTGATCTCTGAATCAGGAGAAGTTCTGGATTCGGCAGGAGAACGCATTGTTTTCAGAGAATCGGATCAGATTGCAATCCGTGAAATTGATACAGATGATTACTTCAATCGTATATTCAAACTGCTAAAAAGAATGAGCAGCCAGGTTGAAGAGGTCCGGGCCGTATCATGGGTTGCGGCAAGCGGTAATCTGTTATTTCTTAGCCCAACCGGGACTCCGCTAACCCCCTTAATCAGCTGGCTTGATACGAGCCCGTTGAGTAGCAATTTAACAGCTGAAGATGCAGGATTTACTGATGAAGAAATTTATACCACAGTAGGTTGGCCTTTTACTCTGCAGTTTCCCTTTGGAAGATTGTTTTGGCTGCATCAGCAAAGACCTGATCTCTTCTCAGAACATAATCGGGTATGCATGAATAATGACTATCTTGGAGAACTGCTGACCGGTCAATGGGCAGTGGATGCCTCAACAGCAACAACATTCTATATGTATGATCAACAGAAAATAAGAAAGCATCTGCCCTTTATTAAGGCAGTCGGGCTGGAACCGGAACAGGTACCGGAAATATATCCGGTAGGGCACAGGCTGGGATCGGTAACACAAGAAACTGCAGAGGCAACAGGACTCCAGACCTCAACAGAGATAGTGCTCGGTTCCTTCGATCACCCAGGTGCGGCACGGGCCCTGCAGCTGCACGCATCATCTCAGCTTATGTTCTCCTGCGGCACATCCTGGGTGGGATGTGTTATCCTTCCTGATCGGGAAACAGGACTGCAGAAAAGGATGCTTATAGATCCATACGAATCGAAGAATGGGGGGAATTGGTTCGGCATGTTCAGCCTTACAAGCATTGGCCAGTTCTTTGATGCCTGGGTAATTGATTTTATGAAATTTACTGGATTTACTGAAGGAAATCCATTTAAAGAGTTTGACGCATTGGCAATTAAGTGCAGGAAAGAAGATCCGGTTCCAGTCATTGATCCAATTGCAAATTCTTTAACCCACAACCTGTTCGATAAACTTTGCACCACCTGGGAGGTGAGTGCAATTGCCAGAGGAGTGCTTGAGGGAGTGGTGTTCCGAATGAAAAAATTGGTAATAGAGAAAGGTATAGAGTTAAATACACTTGCAGAGATTCTGCTGGTTGGAGGGCCTACAGAGAGTGCTGTTTGGCCAGAGATTATAGCGGATGTCTTTCAGAAAAAAGTGGTAATTCGGTTCGGAAAAACTGCCGGTGCAGTTGGGGCAGCAGTAATAGCAGCAAGAGGAATAGGATACGACTTGAAACCCGACTGTGAAGCAATTGAAATAGTGCCGAACAGACTTGTATCAGCAGATTTGGAAGCTCGTTATGTGTTGTCATGCGGGTAATTTGTGACCGGATTAATACTTGATTATCTGGTGCGGCCATGATACTAGTTAGCTTCAAAGTAAGGAGAATGGGATATGTCAAAAATAGAGAAAAGAGAACAAAAACTGCTGGAACTGCTTCAGACATATAGAAGACTCGATATAAAGCAGGTAGCCGATTGGCTCGAAATATCTGAGACAACAGCAAGACGCATGTGTACCAAACTTGAGTCAGGGCAGAAAGTGATTAGGGTACACGGAGGTGTACAACTCTCAGAACAATATTTGAATGACTACTCGTATCACAATAAAGAGCTGCGGTTTTTGCATGAAAAAGTGGCAATTGGTAACTACTGTGCATCAATTATAGAGTCAGGTGAACGGATATTTTGTGATTCAGGTACGACAGTACATCAGTTTGTACTTAGCCTGATTAACCGGATAAAAAGCGGTGAGATCAGTGATATCGTTATCCTCTCAAACTCACTCGCCAATTTTGATCCCATAGCCAACTACTGTAAAGTTATACTTCTTGGTGGGGAAGTCAGACTTTCACGCCTTGATGTCTGTGGATCGGTTGCGGAAGAGGTCCTGAAAAAGTTTCATATATCCAAGGCGTTCCTGGGTGCTGATGCCATCAGCAGTAAAAAAGGATTTATGACAACAGATGAGCGGACTGCACGAATGAATGAAATTGTCCTGTCTGATTCGGATATATCGTATGTCCTGGTGGATTCATCAAAATTTGATAAGGCTTCATTTATATCCTATGCAAAACCAGATATGATTTCAGAGGTGGTTTCAGACTGGAATTTAAGCAGTGAAACCAAACAAAAATATAAGCAGCTTGGCTATAACATTGTTGAAGTTAAGCAATCCGTAAATATTTCATAATTTCCCCAAAACTCAGGAAAGCAGACCAACGAGTTCCTCAAGAGTTCTGATCTCTAAATCAAACGGAAGATCAACCCCATTATTATCCTCGTGCACAGCAGCAGAGATATAGACAGAGAGCATCCCCGTCTCATGGGCTAATTGGATGTCCTGATTTAACCTGTCTCCAATCATCGCTATGTGTGCAGTATCAATTTTCAGCTCTTCAAGAATTGGCTCTATAAAATTGCTGTGCGGTTTCCTCCACCCAATATCACAGCTGATATAGACCTTTTTAAAGAACCTGCCTATCCCCATCTTCTCCACAATTTTTTCAACAAGTTTCTGCGATGCATTATTGCTTAACAGATACAGAGAGTAGCGTTTTGACAGTTTATTCAAAACCTTCACAGCGTTGGCAAAAGGAATAGTGATATCCAGCTCAGGTTTCATGAAAAGTTCATCAAATTCATCCAGAGTTTGTGTAGAATTGAGGTCAATATTTTTTAGGCAATCTTTAAGAATCTCATCATTGGGACTCTCTTTCCGGAAAAAATCACTTAACTGTTTTCCAAGGTAAAACTCTTCCAGTGTTTTCTTTGCAATCTTTCGCAGCGCTTCCTTCTGACTCACAAATGCATCTGTTAATGATACAACCTGGCTGCTGTCAGCAGCTTGCACATACCCGATATGCTCTAAAACATTCCTGAATCCCGATTGGTTTATCTGGCTCCATATATCCCCAATTGGAATATCGCATAAAGTTCCGGCAAGATCAAAAAAGAGCGTAGTGATTTCCGGCAGCCGTTTTTTTGCCTCAAACCGTTTGATGATATCCTGAGCCAGCTTGTCGGCTGAAAATGTATAGGTAACATTTTCCATCCGCTTTTTGTATGGTTCAAGAGATTCAGGATTCTCAAAAGCTCCTCTGACAATGCTGACAAATTCATTGGCATCTTTGGGAACCCAGCCAATATCATACTTCCTGATAAGGGCAACATTAACCCGTTCATTGATAAGAGCTTTAGTTACGATAAATGGTCGTCTCAGATAGATGCTTTCAAACGTGGTATTCATTCCTGCCTTTCCTGCGGAAATGTCGCAGCAATACAAATAGTCCTGCATATTTGATATAAAACCAAGGGGGATGATACGAACAGGCCGGGATTTTTTCGCAAGATCCTGCAGTGTTTTAACTGCTTTCTCATTTCGTCCGCATAGAACGATAATCTGAATAGGGAGGTTGTGCTTAATAGTCTCTTTCAGAATATCGAAAGAACCAACACCTTCTCCACCAAAGGAGAGCAGCACCGTAAAGATATCTTCCAGCCCGAGTATTTTCCGTTCAGTTTTCCGGTCTTCGAATACTTTTTTAAATTTGTTATCCAGCGGGTAGGAGCTTTCAAAAGCTTTATGAGGTTTAACCCCATATTTTAGTATGGCATTGTACCCATCCGGGGTAGGGCCTATGTAATCTGTCACTCCCCGGTGCATGTAGGCACGATGGAAGGAGATAACTTCAGGATTATAGACATAAAAGGGAATATCAAACTTCTTTCTGTTGAGAAAGCGTCCAAGAATCCCAATTGTGGTAAAATGTGTTGATACAATTAAATCAGGTTTGAGTTCCTCAATATAAGCTTTCAGGCGTTTTTTTACTACTTGATACTCAAGCTCAAAACCGAGCCATGCCATTTTTGTTACCACATAATAGGTTATGAAATTCTGTATCTCACTTTTGAGGTCTCTTACTGCAATATCCTTCCACAGTCTATCAGTAGCGTGAGCACCAAGACGGCTAAGCAGATCTATACAGTGAACCTCGATATTTTTATCCTGTGCCATGCTTTTCTGAATTGCCACTGCCGGGCCTTTAAATCCATGTGCATTATTCAGGTATACGATGAGACATACCATTTTTTTCATTCAGAAGCTCCCTTTTCTAATCAGGTTTAATTATGCATTAATGAGTAAGCTGCCCTTTGAAAATCCTGATATAATCCTTCCATGTGCCGATGTCGGTAAATTCACACTCGATAGGGAATAATCCTGTTTGTTTATCTTCCCGTATTGCATGTGCGATGATCATTGTAGTGGTAAATTCATTTTCAGTTGTACGGGATATTTCTCTGCTGCTTTGCGCCAATTCAGGACCTAAAATAAGCATCCCGCTTTTGGCGGTATTTCCCCATTTTTCACGGTCTGTGGGTTTCTCAAATATATCTATGGGTTTGTGGTTATCATCTACCCGAATGATCGCATATCTTGTTATGTCCTCAACAGGAAACGTTCCGACAGATATATCATTACTTTGTCCAGCATGAAATTCAGTAAACTGCTTGATACAGGTATCATCTGAAAGGAAGTTGTCACAATCAGTTATAAAAACGCTTTCACCGGGTTTAATAAATTTCTGGGCTCTGTAATATGCACCGCCATTTCCATCGAGTACTTCCTGCTCAACATATGTCAGTTTGATCCCGAACCGGTCACCGTCACCAAGATATGATTTTATTAATTCTGCTTTATAATTCACGACAATAATTATCTCTGTGATACCAGCCAAAGAGATCTGGTAAATCAGCTGTTCCAGAATTGATCGGAATTTTCCGGATTCATCCAGTGAGATTGGCATAAGTGCTTTTGGTATAATATTTGTGTAAGGTGAAAGTCTGCTGCCTATTCCTGCAGCAAGTATTACTGCTTTCACTTTTCAGCTCCATTACCAAATGTTTTTTCTTGTAATGCAGCATAGAATTTCGGATGATATTTTTCTGCCCAGTTATTCAGGAACTCAATCCCGCGGGTCAGGCAGAGCAGGCCTTCGTTGAAATTACTGAAATGAAATATAATCATTGTTAAAAAGAGCATAGCCTCGGTAAAATCAGCCCGATAATTTACATCACCATACCGAGCGTATTTAACATCAACCTGCTTTCTTGTATGGTTATAAAGTTTTCCAAATGTAACGACTGATTTATGCATGCTGAAGGAATAGTCGATACTATTTTTCCTATTTGTTTCTATTGTGAACATGTGTTTTTCTATTAATGAATAGAGACCATGAAAATCATGATAGAGTTTTCCAATATCATACGCCGGGTCAAAGTAGTAGGATCCGTCAGAATTTTTACCCCGGCAGTCCAGCAGCTTTATATGGTAAACGGGGATACCGCATAATATATTATTACAGTGCAGATCTCCATGAGAAATACACAACTCTTCCGGAATGAGTGTTGATCGTATTGCTTCATCTGCTGCGATTGCTGAGAACAGAGGTTTGCAGCCTATAAGTCTTTTTTTATTAATATTAATGCTGTCTGCATTAACTATTTCGCAGATTTCCGGCTCAATTTCACAGCCCTTCGCAATTCGGTCAAAGAATTTCTTTTCATAAACTTTTTTGAAATAATCCTCTTCCGGTTTTATCGATGGATATGCGGAATGAAAAACTTCTGTCTGCAGCCGAAGGAGGAAGTCCACCCGTTTTTCCAGAAAATAAAATGTACTCATGTTGTTGAGTATGATTTTCCTGAAATTCGGCATATTATAGTAGGTCATGGTATAAAAAGTATTACCCGGTTCCAGACTGAAATCCTTAACTACCGGAAGAAATTCCCTCGCTTCACCTTTGGAAAATTCACGAATCCATCCCACCTCGTTAGCCAGCTTGATCTCTGCATCAGGGGTAATTGCTTTTTTAATTATTTGAGTTCTGCGTCGTTTAATTGATGTTGAACTGGCTCCCAGATCATTGTGAATTTCAGTAAACCGGAAAAAATTCAGTATATAGCTTTGGGCGGCATTCAGCACCATGTTTGTAAAAAATCGAGAGGCTTTTTTTATTGAATATCTGTAGCGCTGTAGTTTTCTCATCAGTACTAAATGTTTATATCTCAATTTTGGGTGATAATCTATAACTTAAACTAACTTTATTGCTTTTCGTTACATAATCAGGGACTTGATTGAGCGTCAACAGCAGAATTCCGCTATGGAAAATGACTTTATGCAAAGAAAAATTCTCTGTCCAACACGTGTACCAGCTTGATGTATTTCACTCTGTATAGTAATCCCATTAATGGAAAACCGGAGTAAATATTTGTGATAATCCCCAGAAAAGTTTGTTAAGTTACCTTGTCTAAGACTACTATTTCATTGAAGAAAAGACAACTGTTTTGTGACAAAAAGGTAGTGAGACGAAGAATAGGGGAGAACTACCTAAGAATCCCGGCTGGGGTTATGTAAAAGTACTGTTTTCGAGATGAGGAAATAATATATGCAAAAAAGGATAATTATTCGTTATATAAAAAAAGAATTGCGTGGGTATTCTCCCCAATGATCGTATCACTATAAATATGATTGTATGTAACATCCTTCTGTCTTTATTGTTGATGTAAGTAGAAAGGCATTGAAAAACAACAAAATTTTCTGCACAAATCATTCATTTTCGGATATAAAGGATATACAGGCATTTTCCGGAACATTGAAGGTAATTGAAAGTTGAAGAAGAAAACCATTTTTTATACATGCGTAGAATTTTCTCAGGATCACTCCCTTGCCGTGATATTGGTAACACTTTTTTTGACAATGTTTTTTGCCTTCTTTGCTATGCAGACAAAACTAAACCCGGACTTCAACTCCCTGCTTCCTCCCGATGATCAGAGTAACATTGATTTTCTGGAGTTATATGGAAATGGTGATTTCACGGATAATTTTATTGTACTTCTGGAAGGTGATGATCTCTTTTCACCCGAAAGCCTGGATTTAATGCAGGATATAGTCGCAGAAGTTGAAGCTTACACCAATATTGGGAAAGGAATACATCCATTCTCTCTAATCACTGCAGTGAAGAAAGGCACAAGACTCTCTGTTACCCCAATGAACATCGTTAGAGAAGGTGAACCGTGGACCCGTGAAGACGGGGACCTTCTGAAAGAAAAACTGCTAAATGATGATACAGCCAGGAATCTTATAATATCAGAGGACGGCAGATCACTTCTGCTCTATTTCCCTTCAAAAGTACTTGCAGAGGGCAATCCTAAACAGATGAAGGAGCTGGCTGAACTTTTTAAACCCCTGGAACAATATGCAGAAATATCACTAAACGGATCAGGAGTCTTCACTGATCGAATCATGTATTATTTGCAGAAAGACCTTATCCAACTGCTGGCAGTCTGCTTCCTGATAATAATGTTTATCTACTATATCAGCTTCAGAGCCAAGCGTGCAGTAATTCTCCCTATGTCCGTAGTAGTGTTCGGAACTATATGGTGCCTTGGGATTGTTTCCCTGCTTGGCTATGAACTAACAATAATAAACATTATCACCCCACCGCTGGTACTAACACTCGGAAGTTCCTACAGCATACATCTCTTAAATGAATATTTTCGTACACACCCAAAAAAGATGAGCTGTACAGGAAAAGAGTGGATACTTGATGCGGTTTGTCATATCAACAAAACAGTCGTAATAGCCGGACTGACCACCATAGCAGGCTTTCTCAGTCTCATGGCAACACGTATTCACGAATTCAGACAATTTGGGATATCGACATCATTCGGGATTTTTATTTGTGTAGTACTGACGCTTTTTTACCTTCCTGCAGTGCTTTCCAGATTGCCAAACCCTAACCAGAAACAGTATACAATGCTGGTAAAAGGCAGGGTTTCACAATTTATAAAATTTCTGGCCGGGGTTGTGGTTAGAAGGTGGCCCTATTTTCTTGCAGTGTTTTTTATTACGATAGCCGGATTTGTCTATGCATATCCACGGGTTACTTTTGAGACAAGTTATGTACAGTATTTTCCAGATGATGATACAGCAATTGTTGGATTGAAAAAAATGATTCAGAAGGTAGGTGGCCTTGATGCCATCTATATTACCATTGATGCACCTGAGGCTTCTTCAAAATATTTTCTTGATCCTGAAAATTTACGCCAGGTTGATGCTTTTGAATCAGCCATGAGGAATAATGTTCCTGAACTATCTCATATACTCTCATTTTCATCCTATATAAGATTCTTGAATAAAATCATGACGGATAGTGATGAAATACCTGATTCAGCAGGACTCATCATACTGCTCTCACGCTACATTGGTCTGATGTCACAGAATGAGTTGGGAAACAAAGACCTTTCTCTCATAATTGATAATGATGCAAACCGGATTACCACTGCATTCAGGTATGTCAGTCCAACAGAGGAACGACTCTCTGATCTCCAGGATTCACAATCTGTAATCTCTGCAATAGAAACCTATGCACAATTTCTCCCTGAAGGATGCAGTTATACTATTTGGGGGCAAAGCAGGAGATTTATTGCCTTGAGTGAGCTCATTGAGAGTGATCAGCGTAATTCAACCCTTGTATCATTACTAGTTGTGCTAATCATAGCCTGGGTCACATTCAGATCATTTAAGTTTGGGGTACTGGCCTTACTGCCGATACTATTCGGTATAATGACAAATTACATTTTCATGTTTCTTTTAAAAATCCCTTTTGATATGGTCACCATTGCATTTGCCAGTGTTACTATAGGGGTAGGTATAGATGATGCAGTCCATTTTATCCTGCGTTTTAAGACACTCTATTTTAATCGCTCAGGAAGCTTGCTTCCGGCCGTAAAAAGGACGATTGAACTAACCGGCCGCCCGATAATGCTTACTACTTTCTCAATAATTGGGGGGCTTCTGGTACTTACTTTGGCCAGCTTTATCCCGATCAGATATTTCGGACTGCTGATTTCACTTGCTTTAATGAATACATTACTGGCAACACTGTTTATTCTCCCTTCAGGAGTTATTCTGTGGATTGGAACACAGCGTGCAATAGAGAAGAGGAGAGTACGAAAACGAACCCGGAAGTATTCCCTCATCGAGACCATAACACCAAATCAGGAAAATAGTTTGGATATTGCCATTGAGGAATAGCAGTTGGATCCTCTTGAAAATTATCTGAAACAGTTATTAATTCTCCTCTGCGTTATAATAAACTATTGACTTGAGTGATAAATAATTATTATAATTATGTGATATAGTTTTAAACTATTTTTTTGCACTTAACGAGTAGTATAATGTAAATGCATATACAAAAACAAAATATATATTATATTTTTGCCATTAATAATTGTGAAAAAACTGTATTATTACAAGACTATATGTATTTATGATAAAAAATTCTCATTCCAAGTCGATTAATCAGATAATGGAATATGCCAGGAGTCCAGAGATGACAGAGAAAAGAGCCTATGAAATATTACAAAATCATGGACATGATCCCAAATCGGTGGTCTATATTCCCGAAGGATCAAATCACTTTGTATTCCGGGTCGTTCTGGGTGATGGGAGATTGGCGATAGCGAAGTTTAAAAAAACTATTATTTCAGCTGGTTCAACGGAGAAACGAGACACTCTTTTCAACGGATTGCTTACGCTGGAAAGGGAGACGGCGCTCTATTCAATAGTGCGAAACAGGGCAGGGCTACCTGCTCCGGAGATTTTGGATACGGTGAAAACAGATGAATATATCTTTTTATTAGTCGAACACCTTCCTGGGAAGATTTGGGCAGAGTATATGGCATCAACCAACTATTCCCGAAAAGCATTTCTGCTGTCACTCAAATTTTTGGGAGAGGATATTGCCAAAGCACAAAGAGTCACTTTTCCAAGCTTCGGCGATATTATGACTGAAAATACAATATTGCCTGAAGGGTTTGATAACTTTGCTGATCGTTTCAAAGCGGTTCTGGCTATGAGGCTCGCACGGGCTGAGCGAAGAAAAGTCTTTACCCCAAAAGAATCAAAGCATATTAGTAAGTGGTTTTTTTCAGAGTTTGCAGAACTTCGAACTGAATTATTCTCATCAACCGTATCTCCGGTTCTGGTGTTGACTGATATGCATGGTACAAACCTATTGGTTGATGAAGAAGGACGTCCAACCGGATATTTTGATCTGGAGTCCTGCCAGGCAGCTCATCCTGCACTGGAGTTTTATGGTCTGAAGTTTTTTCTTTTCAACTACTTTGATCAGGATACATTTATCATGGCTGAGAAAGCTTTCTTTGATGGCTTCTATAGTGCTGGAGGTGTGTATGACCGCACAAATATGAACAATATCCGATTGGAGAATCTGTTAACTGCCTGTCGTGTGCTGGAGCTGTCAGAATCCTATTTTGAAGTGTATGATGGGATTAGAGATGATTGGAGCGCTCGTTTCAAGCGATTGATGACTCTTGTTATTGAAGAGGGTTGGGTTGATTATAATGAAATTGGTGATATCTATAGAGGGAAACAAAAACAGCCAAAGAATCCTCAGTTCAATTAAGAGGATGTGTGAAAAATATCAGGAAGACAACTGGTTCAAATAACGATAGATCGTTGCCTCGGAGCTGTTGAGTATTTTTGCCACTTCAGAAACTGAACCTTTAATCAGAAATGTACCTTTAGAGTCAAGAACCCGTACAATATGCAGTTTCTCTTCAGCAGAAAGCCTATCTGGTGGTATGTTGTAACGGCTGACAACTTCTTTTATTACATTGTTCATCAAGTCCTCAAAAGAGTTGTTGAAACTTTCCAGAAAGCGCGGCTCATGGTGTTCGACGACTTCCTCTGTGTCAAAACCATTTATCAGGAGGTTGAGTACTCTTCTCATATCCATCAGGTCATTGACCAGCATGTTGATGGTGATCATCCCCAGAAGATTTTTTTTATCAGCTGATTTTATGAAGTATGTAGCGGAACGAAGCTGTTTTTTGTCTTTGGTAAGAGAGCGGTAATTCACTACCCAATCTCGTGTCTCCCAGCCTTTCTCAGTAATGAATTTGAGCTCCAGGTCCTCAATCTCCATGCCTACCTTTTTCAGATCATCGATTGAGTTGACGGTATGGATGATTTTACTGGTGTCGAAGAGGCTTATCTCTGTATTCGGTCCCAGATAAGCTCCGAGAAAATCCAAGATTGGAATGTAGGATTGTAAGGTATTCATGCAGGTCCCCTTTAGCTCTATGAGAAAATTTCAAAATCAAAGAATAAAATTTTATTTTATTCCGATTTTCTAAAAACCACCTCACCCTATTAATAACAGACAGGATTATTCTCTTACTGTAATAAGAATAATCCTGCTGTGATATTCAATAATTGAACTATATCATAAGAGTGATTTTCAGAAAAGTCCATTAATGAAAACCGTGTTCTCTATTGATAGTGATGCTACAGCAGTGCAAATCCTGCAGTAAAATGGCGAAGTGCAAGGACTGGGCCTTCGTAAACCAATTTCATACCGGCATAAGATTCTCTGTTATCATAGATATCCCCTAAAGCATTTGCGATAACATCTAAGTGTGAATTTGTGTATACCCTTCGCGAAATGGCTATACGCATCAATTCAAGTTCCGGCCAGATCGGCTCACCGGTTTCTTTGTCCTTGGAACCAAAAGCACATGCTCCAATCTCGACAGCCCGTACTCCCGCCTCTTCATAAAGTGCGCAGACAATTCTCTGCGATGGAAATTGGTGTTGAGGGATATGGGGGAAAAACTTACTGCCGTCAACATATACCCCATGCCCACCGGTTGGAGTGATTATCGGTATATTTCGTTCCTTGAGTTTGTTGCCAAGATATTTCACTTGACCAATACGGTACTCTAAATACTGCACATCACAAGCTTCCTGCAGCCCAACAGCTAATGCCTCCATATCACGTCCGCTCATACCGCCGTAGGTGATGAACCCTTCATGTATTATAGCTAGTTGATTAGCATGTATAAATATGTCCTTATTTCTGGAGACAAACAAACCGCCGATATTAACCAATCCGTCTTTTTTCGAACTCATAGTTGCTGTTTCACAATATGAAAACATTTCTCGGGTAATTTCCTTGATTGATATGTTCTCATATCCTGCTTCACGCTTTTTAATAAAATAGGCATTTTCTGCGAGCCTTGCAGCATCAATGACCACAGGGATGTTATATTTTCCGGCTAGTTCACTGGTCTCTCTGATATTCTGCATTGATACCGGCTGTCCGCCATTGTTGTTGCAGGTGACTGTTATGATGACAACGCAGATTTTCTCCGCACCTTTCTCATCAATCAACTTCTGCATTTTGTTCAGATCCATATTTCCTTTAAAGGGGTGGTAGGCACTGCCGGCATCAAACCCTTCATCGATTGCATAGTCCACGGGAAGTGCTCCTAAAAGCTCAGCATTTCCTCTGAAGGTGTCAAAGTGCATATTTCCGATTGCATAGGTGCCGGGTCTGCAATAGAGTTTTGCCATAATGTAATCAGCGGCACGACCTTGATGTGTTGGTTGTACATGAGGCATTCCGAAAACATCCTGAACCGACTCTTCAAGCCGGTAAAAACTTTTACAGCCTGCATAAGATTCATCTCCCAGCATAAGTGCTGACCACTGGTTGCTGCTCATTGCTGAAGTTCCGCTATCTGTCAGACAATCTATATAGACATTTTCTGCCCTCAGTCTAAAGGCATTGTACTGAGCCTCCTGCAGCCACTTCAGCCGTTCGGCCTTTGTGGTCTTTTTGATATGCTCAACTACTTTAATTCTGAAAGGCTCTGCTGTCATATATTTCATCATCTACCTCCGTTTAATATTTTGATTATTATGAGAATATATTATCACGACAATAAAATAATAGTCAACTAAATAATAAATTATTATTAAAAATCATAAAAACTTGGAAATAATAGAGATAAAAGGTTGTTAAGGTAAAAAATAATTATCATTTAGAAAGAAATAATTATTGACGTGAGAAATAATTCGTGTTACGATTTACTAAATCGACAGGAGAAGCGGTTGGGATACCGTTTTGATGATGGAGTGTTTGGGATTGATTTTCCAGCAAATCTAATCAGTCGGTTTGTTTGAACAATATGATTCAGGGAGTTCTGTATTTTCATCTACTGAGTCACAATCATCAAGTTATTATGCTACAGAAATCAGGAGGATATTATGAGCAGTAAGATAAAAATCGTTGCAGGTCTGGCCCATGTGGATTATGGCCATATGGCAGATATCGTAAAAGAGGTAAGTGAAGCTGGTGCTGACTATATACATTCAGATGCCGCAGATATGCATGATCTAAAAAATATGCAGCTAATGGGTGGTCATCAGGTTATTGAAGGAATCAGGCCTTATACAGAAAAACCCATTGAATGCCACGCCTATCTGAAAGATTGTGACAGATTATTTATTGAGAAGATAGCGGCAGCCGGAGCAAATATGCTGGTACTGCCTGCAGAGAATTTTATTGGTGCACCCCTTGCCTATATTGTCAGGTACTGTCGTGATTTTGGGATGAAGATTGGGCTTACTGTCGGAGCATATACACCACTCTGTTTCGTTGATGAATCAATATATGACATCGACCGGCTGCACCTGGTTATTCATGGTGTGAATGATGATAACTGGTATTGGAGGAAATCAGCATTAACCATGATACGAAAGGCAAAAGAGATGATTGCAGAGAAAAACCCTTCATGTGAATTATGTGTCGATGGGGGAATCAGATCATTCAATGTGGAAGAGCTGGTACAGGAAGGTGTTGATGCAATGGTTGTATCCTCTGCTATTTTTCAGCATGCAGATGGAATAACTGCTGGTGTGAAAGAGTTCAGAGCAGCTCTTGATGCGGCAGATGCAAAATTTAATAAATAACTGAAATCCATTTTTTTTAGAAACTGATGATTATTACCTTATGTAGGGAGATAAAATGGGTAAATATATAGCAAAACGATTCATTTCCATGCTCATAACCCTCTTAGTTATTGTGACTATAACATTTTTCCTCATGCATGCTGTTCCTGGAGATCCTTTTAGTTTGCCCAGAGAGACTCCTCCCGAGGTTCGGGCAAATCTTGAGGCAAAATATGGCCTGGATAAACCTTTATTTCAGCAATACGTTATCTATCTGGGAAATCTGGTGAAAGGAGATTTTGGAATCTCCATGAAATATAAGGGGCAAAGCGTTATTGGGAAAGTTGCTGACGGAATGCCTGAATCATTCATAATAGGTTTCGGCGGAGTAATTATTGGTGGCATTGTTGGAATGATATTAGGAATTTTTGCTGCTCTGAAAAGGGGGCGGGGATTTGATTATTTCATAATCCTATTGGCAATAATCGGAGTATCTGTTCCAAACTTTGTCTTTGGATCACTTCTGCAGTTCATCTTCGGGGTGAAAGCAAGGATCCTGCCGGTTGCCGGATGGGGCAGTATGAAATTTATCATCCTGCCGATCGCTGCAGCAACAATGCAGAACGTGGCCTTCTATGCAAGAATGCTTCGCACAAGCATGCTGGATGTCCTAAATCAGGATTATATCAGCACTGCGGTATCGAAGGGCTTAAGCAGGGGAGAAGTCATCAGAAAACATGTTCTGCGGAACTCAATTCTGCCTCTGGTCACATCACTTGGACCAATGCTGGCAGGTGTTTTGATGGGGAATTTCGTAATAGAAAAAATCTTTAACATCCCGGGAATCGGGCAGGCCTTTATTATCGCAATACAAAATACTGATTATACAATGATTATGGGACTGACCGTAATATTTTCAACAATTACCGTAATGCTCTATTTTATAGTGGATATTCTCTATGGTGTGGTTGATCCACGGATTAAAGTACAGGCCTAGGCGCAAAGGTAAGGGGATTTTAATATGCTTCAAGAAGAACCAAAATTACAGCCTGAAATGTTTGTCTTTGAACCTGCTGAGGTTGGTGAGTCAGAGAAATTGACTCGGCCCAGTCTAAGTTACTGGAAAGATGCATGGCGAAGATTCAAAAAAAATAAAGTAGCACTGTTTGCTGTACTGTTACTGATTTCAATGATATTTCTTGCAGTATTTGCACCAATGATCAGCAAATACACCTATTATGAACAAGATTTTGATGTAATTAACAACACCCCTTCTGTAGCACATTTGTTCGGAACAGATGAACTTGGAAGAGATATATGGGTTCGATCCTGGGAAGGTGCCAGAGTTTCTTTATTTATAGCATTTGTGGCAACCGTTATAAATGGAGGATTCGGGATAATATATGGCGGAATATCCGGTTATCTCGGAGGAAAAACTGACAACATCATGATGAGGATCTGCGAAATAATCACCGCAGTGCCTCAAATGCTCTGGATTCTTATGCTGGTTCTGATAATGAAACCTGGAATTTGGCCAATCATTGTTGCCATATCAGCTACTGGTTGGGTGAATATGGCCAGGCTTTTTAGAGGGCAGGTCTTCCAAATAAGAGAGACTGAATTTGTTATGGCCTCCCAGACGTTAGGAGCAAAAAGTTTTTGGATTATCGGAAAGCACCTGCTTCCCAATGCGATGAGTCCCGTTTTGACTAATCTCGCATTCACTATTCCACGTGCAATTTTTGCTGAAGCTTTTCTTAGCTATATTGGATTAGGGCTGCCTATGCCGATGGCAAGTTGGGGAGTCCTGGCCTCTGACGGAGCTGCAAAACTACTAGTATTCCCCTATCAACTGGCGTTTCCAGCACTGTTGATTTCATTATCAATGCTTAGCTTTAACCTGCTGGGTGATGGTCTGCGTGATGCGCTTGACCCAAAACTGAGAGATTAAGAGGCTGTAATGAATAAAGAACATGTTATAACCATAGACAACCTCTCGTTTTCATTTGATACCTATGCCGGAGAAGTTCAGGCGGTGAGAGGGGTAAGCTTCTATGTGCAGAAAGGCGAAACTCTCGGTATAGTGGGTGAATCCGGATGCGGTAAATCTGTAACCGCAAAAGCCGTTACCAAACTGAATCCTATGCCCCCGGGACGAATGAAAGAGGGGCGGATATTTCTGGAAGAGAAAGAGATATCCAATTTTACTGCAAAAGAGATGAAGTGCATCAGAGCTCGTGATATCAGGATGATTTTCCAGGATCCGATGACTTCACTCAATCCAACTATGAAAATAGGTAAGCAGATAGTGGAAGGAATAACTAAATGCTACACAGATATTACTAAGGAACAAGCAAGAGACCGGGCGATCGAGATGCTGAAGCTGGTAGGCCTCCCCAGTCCGGAGATGCGGTTCAAGCAGTATCCTCATGAATTCAGTGGGGGGATGAGGCAAAGAGCAATGATCGCGTTGGCAATGGCAGTAAATCCAAAATTGCTGATAGCGGATGAACCCACCACAGCCCTTGATGTAACAACACAATCACAGATACTGGAATTGATGAAAAAAATCCAAAAAGAGTTTGGGACTTCAATAATCATGATTACGCATGATCTTGGAGTGATTGCAAATATAGCAACCAGAGTTGCAGTTATGTATGCAGGAAAAATTGTTGAGACCGGCAGTGTTGATGATATTTTTAAAAATCCTCAACATCCATACACCTGGGGTTTGTTGAATTCAATACCCCTACTTGATTCAGATGCCAAGGAGGACCTCACCCCAATAGAGGGGACTCCCCCGGATCTATTTAAACCACCGAAAGGTTGTCCCTTTGCAGCTCGGTGCTTTTACAGAATGAAAGTGTGCAGCAGCCACTTTCCTCCACAAATGGATGCTTCAGAAAAACATTTTGCGCACTGCTGGCTCTATCATACAAGTGCTCCAGGCGTGAAGAACCCGATAACCGGCCGGAAAACAGGGGTTGGAAATGAGTGATCAAAATATTTTACTGCAAGTTGATTCATTGAAAAAACATTTCAATCTTGGCCATGGAAGAGTGTTAAAGGCTGTAGATGGTGTTAGCTTTACCATCAGAAAGGGTGAGACTCTTGGATTGGTCGGAGAGTCAGGGTGTGGGAAAACAACACTCGGTAGGACTCTGATCCATATTTACGAGAAAACTGATGGAAAAATTGTGCTTAATGGTCAGGATATAAGTACGCAGAACAGAAAGGATCGGGTACAACTGGCCTCAAGCATGCAGATGATTTTTCAGGATCCCTACTCATCCCTAAACCCGCGGATGACAGTCTCGGATATTATCGCTGAAGGGTGGGATATCCGGAAACTGTATAGTGCAAAAGAGAAAAAGAAGAGAATCGTTGAATTGCTTGAAATGGTAGGATTGTGCGAAGAACATGCAAATCGATTTCCCCATGAATTTTCTGGTGGACAACGGCAGCGAATAGGTATAGCCCGTGCACTTGCAATGAATCCTCAATTCATTATTTGTGATGAACCTATATCAGCATTGGATGTATCGATCCAGGCACAGGTAATGAACTTACTTATCAACCTTCAGCGAAAGCTTGGTTTGACCTATCTTTTCATAGCTCATGATCTGAGTATGGTAAAGCACATTTCTGACAACATAGCTGTTATGTATCTCGGACATATTATGGAGTATGCGGGCAGTGGTGAAATTTATAAGAATCCTGTTCACCCCTATACGAAAGTCCTGTTCTCCGCCATACCCGTCCCGGATCCTGAGATAGAGAGAAATCGTAAACAGAGAGATATTAAAGGCGATGTCCAAAGCCCTATAAACCCACCTGCAGGATGCAGGTTTGCTTCAAGGTGTCCGGAGGTATTTGAAAAATGCCGTCTTGAGACACCGATTATGAACGAAGTCTCACCCGGCCATCTGGCAGCATGCCATAAACTGGGATAGACAAATATGACTATAAAAACACATTCAGGAGGTAAACAATGTGTAAAAAAATTCTATTGTTAATGGTTCTAGGTTTAGTACTGGTTTCTCCAATCTTTGCAGCTGGTGCTGCTGATGCAGAGGCTGAAGCTGTTCAGGAATTCAAGATCAATATCGATCAGGAACCACAGATTCTTGACCCGATTCATTTTCGTGATGACAAAGCTACCAGTATAATACTGGCTATTCATGAACCGCTCCTGCGACCGTCCACAGACCCTGAGACATGGGAACCTGGATTAGCTACAGGATATGAAGTGAATGATGAAAGAACAGTCTACACATTCATGCTCCGCAAGGATGCAAAATGGGAAGATGGAACAGCTGTTACTGCTGATGACATCGTATTCAATTTTCAAAGTGCTGTAGATCCAGCAGTTGCATCAGAGAAATCATTCGATTACTATGATATTCTCAATGCAGAGGCAATTGTTGCCGGAGATATGGCTGTTGCCGATCTTGGTGTCAAAGCTATCGACCAAAATACCGTAGAAATTACACTCCGCAGACCCGTTGATTATTTTATTGATCTGGTAAAAAGCCCTGGATTCGCTCCCGTTCAAAAAGCTGCACGTGAGGCAAACGCAGATCTGTATGGTACCGATATTGGTAAAGTAGTGGCATCCGGTCCTTTTAAACTGGTTAGCTGGGAACATGATGCAGAAATAGTTCTTGAAAAGAACGAAAATTATTGGGATGCTGCAAATGTAGCATTGGGCAAAGTTGTCATATCACTGGCTCGTGATGTTAATGCTGTAGTCGGTCTCTATGAAACTGGTGAACTTGATTTCATGGAAGTTGCTTCAGATTTCCTCGGGAAATACCGGGACAGTGCAGAATTCAATACCATGCCAATTCCCCGTGTAAGTTTCATCGAGTTTAACCCTGGGAAGGAAGTTCTTGATAATATTAAAATCAGAGAAGCACTCTCAATATCTTTCAACAGAAAAGACTATGTTGAAAAAGTTCTTGCAACTGGTGATCTTCCTGCTTATGGTATGGTACCTCCGGGAGTTCGTGGTACAAATAACGGCGATTTCCGTGAACAGGCAGGAGATATTGTAAAAGATCTCTCAAACATACCTGGTGCAGCAGAAAAAGCAAAAGAACTATTTACTGCAGGACTTAAAGAGTTAGGCATGACAGTTAAAGAGTTTGAAGATTCAATCACCTTGCAGTGTGTTGACAGCCCGAATTCAAAGAAACTTGCTCAGGCAATTCAGCAAATGTGGTTCAAGACCCTTGATCTCAACCTAAAAGTTGTTCCAATGCAGGTAAAAATGCTTATACCGCTCCTTATGAACGGTACCTTCGATATGGTAGTCGGTGGTGGACGAACTGGCATTACACAGGATGCAAGTTACTTTCTTGACTTCATCTACTATGAAAACAAGTGGGATGATCCCTATATCATGGATCTGATTGAACAGACATTTGTAACATCAGGAGATGAAAGAATAAATCTGCTCATGCAGGCAGAAAAATATGTTTTGGATAAGTTCATTTTTATCCCACAGAATTATACTGTTGCAAACTATCTTGTACGTGATGGTGTTGAGGGCTTCAGAAGATTTGCCACTGGTGTACAGTTTGATTATAAGTATATCAACATAACAAAATAGCAACATAATACAGTGGAAATTAACTCGTAACAGTATGCTGCGGTCTTTGAGGCCGCAGCATTATTTCATAACCCCATGGGAAGCTTTGACAAAATGAAAAATTTAACTTCAGGAAGTGAGACCAGAGTCATTGCGGCATTTGTGCTTCCCTTGATAGCGGGGAGTATTATTCAGCAACTGTTTCAGACCGTTGACAGTATAATTGTCGGCAGGTTTCTGGGAGAATCGGCATTGGCATCTGTGGGTGTAAGCAACCCAATAATATTGATGATTGTCTCCCTGCTGATTGGGATTGGTGCGGGGGCTGACATACTGACCGCACGCTATTTCGGTGCTGAAGATTACAGAGGTTTAAAGAAAGTTATTGATTCTTATTTGATAGCGGTATTGGTTGCTGCTGTTTTAGTGGGAATTGCAGGTTTTTTTCTTGCTGAACCAATTTTACGACTGATCCGTACTCCGGATGAAATTGTTACGGATGCTAAAGCATATCTTCGGGTAATTTTTTTGGGAATGTTCTTCCTGGCGGGATATAACACCTTTAGTGGAATATTGCGGGGAACGGGTAACTCAAAAACTCCGTTCTACTTTCTTCTTGTGGCAGTATTCCTCAATGTCGGACTGGATTTATTATTTGTAGTAGTTTTTGAAATGGGAATAGCGGGAGCTGCATATGCGACTGTAACAGCCCAGGGAACAGCCTTCTTCGCATGTCTTCTCTATATAAACCGGTATAACCCGTTAGTATCATTTCATTTCCGGCATCTTGAACTATCGATGAAGTATCTCCGGAAGGGAATTGCAATAGGTACACCAGAAGCGTTTCAGCGGATTATAACTGCCGTTGGGAGAATAGTGATTCAGGCGATGATTAACCCATTTGGTACGACTGTTATAGCTGCATATACTGCGGGAATGAGGATCGATTCCTTTGCAGGTCTGCCGATTATGGAGTTGGCACATGCTATGACACTCTTTACCTCACAAAACTACGGGGCTGGTGAAATTGAAAGAATCAAGCAGGGGAAAAAGGCAGCTTTGAAAATCGGATGGACCTGTTCTCTGGTACTGATGATTTTTATGTGGATGTTCGGGGATCATATGATATTCTTATTTAACACCAATCCGGAAGTTATCAGGATGGGGCATCAGTATATCAAGATTGCCAGTACCGCATATTTTTTCGCCTCATTCATGTATATCAATTTGGGAATTATAAAAGGATTGGGAAACACATTTGTCCCGATGATCATATCTCTGGTAATTCTCTGGTTTGTCAGAATTCCGGCAGCCTGGGTCATGGGAAAGCAGTATGGAATTTTCGGGATATGGATCAGTATACCTATAAGTTGGGCCACGGGTGCTGTAGTGGTTATCTGGGTAAGCAGAATTTTTTATCGAAGGGCAAAGGATCGTATTGCATCACGGAGAGTACTATGAAACGAGAGGGAATCAATAACTGGGTTGAGAATCTCATAGGCAAACTGAAAAAGGCCGATTCGGCAAAGGTGAACAGGACAGCATCTGCCGGAACAATCTCTGAATTACAAATTGAAAACAGAGAGATATTCAGCTGTCTTGCTGCCTATGAACTATCGCCGCTCAATCCAAAGGTTACCGATCCTGTTTCTGCAGCACTTTGCGCAGAGATATTTAAAGCAGTCCCACTTTACAAAAGATATGAAGGTGAGAGCCTGCAGCCGTACAGAGAGCTGGCAGAAAATTTTTCCCTGCTTCTAAAAAAAGAAATCGGTAATACCACTGAATTGGCAGCACTTCTTCATGACTTTAAGCGATCGCAGATTGCCAATGAGATCAGGACCGAGCTGCATAATGAGTACCGTTCGCCATTCCTCACAGATATCATCCGGGAGATACAGCCGGGGTTTCCTGAACCGCTTTTTCGTTATGGTCAATATATAAGTGATAAAGAACTACAGCTTTTTGATCATCTGTCACATTATGATGCTGAGGCATTAACCCGGATGGGAAAAGTGATTGCAGAAGCTTTCATGCATGGATTTATCAGCCAGAATCGAGCCCGACGAAACAGGGAAACGGTATTGTGCATATACCAAACCGGCCAGGAGCTGCTTGCTCAGCAGGTCTCTCATGCATTTAATGCAAAAGGATTGAGAGCATTGTTTTATCATGCCGGAAGCTATGAAACCTTCCCACAGTTTGTCCAGGATCATAGAATGGATGCTCAATGGTATCTTACTCCAGATTACATCGCTTCTTTTACTGATATTTTTACGTATGAAGCAGAAATAATTAGCGAGTCCCTTCTTGATGTCTGCGGCAGAGCGGGAATTATTCAGTTTGGAAATATTCCGGATACACCGTATTCTAAAGCAAAAGAATCACGCAGCACACACGACGGCATTGGCGATCATGCAGTTCTTCAGGGTCTTTCAGAAATCGAAGCAGTAAAAAGAGGGGTCATCAGCAACTTTATTGATCCATCCGATATATCCTTCTGTAAAGTCGCATTTCCTAATACTGGACTGGGAACAGACTTTCCCGCAGTATTTGACCTGTTTATGGAGATTAACTCCATGGAAAGTGCTGTCTATGAATCGTACCAGCAAATCCTTATTAATACACTGGACAAAGCAAAAATCGTGACGGTAAAAGGAAGCGGGGATAATGAGACTGATATACAAATTGCAATGCAGAAAATCGAAAATCCGGACAAAGAGACCAACTTTCTAAACTGTGGAGGGGATCTCAACATCCCTCATGGAGAAGTATTCACTACCCCACAATTGCAGGGAACAAATGGGCTTCTTCATTTCCGTGAAATTTATGTTAATGGAGTGCAGTACAAAGATCTCAAATTAAGATTTTCTGATGGATATATTGATGAATGGAGCTGTACGAACTATATAGTACCGGAAGATGCAGAAAACTATATCCATGAAACACTTCTATTCCCTCATGAGACACTCACCATGGGAGAATTCGCAATAGGAACCAACACCCAAGCGTACAGAGCGGTGAAGGAGTGGGAGCTTCTGCCCCTTTTGCCAATCCTGCTGATAGAGAAAATGGGGCCGCATTTTGCTGTCGGAGACCCCTGTTATGCCCGGGGTGAAGATGCAGAAGTGTATAATCTTCCTGATGGGAAAAGGGTCACCGCAAAACAGAATGAAAGAACTGCAAATCGCGAAACCCTGAAGGACAATGTCTATTTCAATAAACATATAGATCTCACACTTCCCTATGAAGAAACAGCCTTGCTCAGCTTAATAGATGAAACAGGGCAGACGCAAAATATTATCGAAAACGGGCTTTTTTGCCTGGATGGCCTTGAGGAGCTTAATAAACCCCTCAATGCTTTGAACCAGCTTAAGAGCGATTTGAATAAAACTATATCAAAATAGTCCTGGCTGAAACCGGGAAAGAGTGGAGGAGTAGTATGAACGATAAAATCCAACCAGAAACTAAGTTTTTCACTGGAAAGAGGATATATACCTCATTCAAGGGGAAAGCAGTATGTGTAGATGATTTTGGTATGATCGTTGTTGAAGGAAAAGTGTCTGCTGTTGGGAAAGCAGCAGATTTTGAACAATCACAATACCGCGATATAATCGACCTTGGAGATGTAACCGTAGTTCCGGGTTTTATTGATGCCCATGTACACCTAACAGGAAATCCGACAGGAACACCGGTTAATTTCCTCAGTGAGAACCTTGCAGAACAGCTTGCCGCCTTTTTGTCCATTCAGAGTCAGATGAAAACCTTACTGAAGAGTGGGGTAACCGTATGCAGAGATCTTGGAGCCAGAAGTGGATTAAATACTGTTCTGCGGGATGCAGTGAAGGCCGGCATTCTGGTTGGACCGGACATAATCTCGTCAGGTGAAGCTCTCTGTGTAACCGGTGGTCATGGATATCAAATTGGATTGGAGTGTGACAGCCCTGATGCCTTCCGCCAAGGGGTGAGAGCCCAGGTGAAAAGTGAGGCAGATCTTATCAAGCTTATGGTGACAGGTGGGGTGAATTCACCCGGTCCTGAACCAGCACCAATCGAAATGACTCGTGAGGAGATAGAGGCAGCAGTAGAGACAGCAGCAATGCATGGAAAAAAAGTGGCTGTACATACACATGGTCTTACCGGAATCAGAACTTGCGTGGAAGCCGGTGTCAGCTCAATTGAGCATGGAGTATTTCTGACGGAGTCTGAGATGAGAATCATGGCTGAAAAAGGGATATATCTGGTGCCCACCCTTTCTGCTCCTCACTTTGCTTCATTAGAAGGATTAAAGAAAGATCCGGGAAACCCTGACCATGCAAAATCAAAAAGTGTCATTGAAACACATAACAAAGCCTTCATTGATGCACATCAACTGGGTGTACCCATTGCTATGGGATCTGATGTCGGGGTTCCTTACAATACATTCAAAACCGCTCCATTTGAGATTGAACTTATGGTAGGTGCCGGAATGTCAGAACTGGAGGCTCTTGCAGCAGCTACTACCGGCAGTGCAGATCTTTTGGAGGTTTCAAAAACACATGGGAGTCTGGAATCAGGAAAATACGCCGACTTTCTCATCCTGGATGCCGACCCCCTGCTGGACATTCAGACAGTGAACAGGGTAGTTGGAGTTTGGAAACACGGAATATCCGTTTAAACGAAGCGTTAGAATTGGAGGATTAGATATGAAAGATTTTAATTTTTACCAGCCAACGAGAATACATTTTGGATCAGGAAGACTTTGCGAATTAGGTACTGTTGTTGCCGGTTATGGAAAAAACTGCCTGCTTGTTACAACTTCAAATGATGAAGACGCCTTGCGGCCTTTATACAATAGAGTAAAATCCCTACTCTCTGAAGAGGGTCTGAATGTGTCTCATTTCGACGGTGTAGTACCAAATCCCACAATCGAAAGCATAGCAGATGCAGTTAAAATAGTGAATGATAACTCAATACAGGTTGTCCTGGCTGTTGGGGGAGGATCCTCTATTGATACCGCAAAAGCAATAGCTCTCTTTTATAAAGCCGGTAAGGTGGATTGGGAAACAATTTGGCCAAACTATACTGATCCCTTCGCTGTTTACGAACCCTTATCAGATCCCATTCTCCCAATAGTTGCTGTTCCCACAACCTCCGGAACCGGATCCGAGCTGACACAGGCAATGATCATTTCAGATCCATCAAAAAATGAGAAAAACTGCATATTCCACGATAAGGTATTCCCACGGGAAGCGATCATCGATCCTGAACTTATGCTAACCCTTCCCGGAAGATTAACTGCAATGACAGGATTTGATGCCTTCACCCATGCCTGTGAAAGCTTCATTAATGACCACTCGTCTCCCTATACCGAGCAGCTCGCCCTGGAATCAATGCGAACTATAATTGAGATACTTCCTTCAGCAATTGTTGAAGGCGGTAATCTGGAATTGCGGGAAAAGATGGCTTATGCAGCGATGATTTCAGGAATATCACTCACAAATGCTGCAGCGCATATCCCTCATCCGTTAAGCGAGGTAATAGGAGGAGTTGCCATCAACATACCTCACGGTCAGTGCCTCGCGACACTCTATCCTGAATTTATCAGTTTCATTGCAAAGCAGAAGCCCCAAAAATGTGCAGCAGTAGCACGCCTCTTTGAACCTGGTTTAGCACAATCCACTGATGCTGAAGCAGCAGCTCTTCTCCCAAATCATATAATCAGCTTTTTGGAAACAATCGGTCTGCACCGCACACTATCCCAACTAGGCGTGTCTCAGGCTGAACTTGATCTCATGAGTACCAGTTTCATACTCAATGTGCTTCCGTGGGCATCTCATGATGAATTACTGGCGATAATTACAAAGAGTTTCTAATATGGAAAATCCAGACAGAAGTTTTGCAGAGATATCATATCAACGAATTAATTTTGATCAGCTAACAACAAGTTGGAGAAAGAGTCTGCAGCATTTTCAGGTTTCAGAGAATATCGAAGAACAAGTTGAAGTCATTCAGGCGATCAATGCTCTGCGAAATAAATTTCAATCATCGGCAGTGTATGTGGAAATTCGAAATACCATGGATACTGGAGATGAATTTTATGCAGTCGAACAGGATTATTTCGACAATTTGCAGCCTCATTTTGAACAACTTATGCTGGAGTTCTATGCAGCTCTGGTTGAGTCAGTTTTTGCAGAGGAGCTCGAACACAGATATGGCTCCCAGTTCATGAGAATTGCCGGGTTAAAAAGTAAAACTATGCATAAGAAGCTCACAGACCTTCTTACTGAGGAGAATAAACTATCCAGCTCCTACACCCGGATTGTGGCAGCAGCAAAAATCAAAAACCCGGAATATACAGGGGTTGATAAAGACCAGCCAGAATATCTTACATTGTCAGAAGTTTCCCGCAAATCCAATTCTGCTGATAGGCTTGAAAGAGCGCGCTACACAGCCCTTCGTGCAAATTTCTACCACTCTATTCAGGAAAAACTCGATACACTTTTTGATCGCTTGGTGCATACCAGAAATACTATTTCGCAAATCATGAATTGCAAATCTTTTACAGAGATGGGATACAGCAGAATGCTTAGAACTTCCTATACTCCGGAAATGGTAAGTAATTTTCGCCAACAGGTACAGAAATACATTGTTCCACTGGTAAGTCAGATACGAAAGAAGCAGCGAGAGATCATGAACTTACCTGCGGTCATGATCTATGATGAGGATATCCCCTTCGATGCCCGCCCCATATCTGCTGGCGGAGACGGCCCCTGGCTCATCAAAACATTTGCAGAAATATTCTCCAATCTCTCGCCTGAAACCGGAAAATTCTATGAAGAGATGCAGCGACGTGTGTGCTATGATATAGATATCAGACCCGGAAAAATTGTAGGAGCATACTCCAATTACATTCCTGATGAGAAATTTCCATTTGTGTTTCTCACCTACAACCAAACAGCCCGTTCAGTCCGAACCTTCGCCCATGAGTGCGGGCATGCATTTCAATCATATGTATGCAGAGATAAGCCTGTTCTGGAACATGTTCAACCCACTTCAGATATTGCCGAGATACATTCAATGTCAATGGAGTTTTTTATCTGGCCTTTTGCCGATATAATTTTTGGGGATGCTGCAGAGACATACCGGCAAAACCATCTGGTACAGGCACTGACTTTCATACCCTATGGGACAGCTGTCGATGAATTTCAGCACCGCATTTATGATAATCCCGACATGACTCCCCAGCAAAGGCGGGAACTATGGAAATCTCTGGAAGCTGTCTATTTACCGGATAGAAACTATGGTGACCTCGCTGCTTTTACTGAAGGTGGTTTTTGGCATCAGCAAACACATATTTTTAAATGGCCCTTCTATTACATTGATTATGTTCTGGCACAGGTCTGTGCTCTGCAGATGCTTGAAAAGATCAATCAGGATCAGGCATCTGCCTGGAAATCCTATACTGCACTTTGTGAAGCTGGCGGGACCTGTACATTTTTCGAGGCTCTTGATTTTGCGGGGTTGGTAAATCCCTTTGAACCACATACACTGGATCAGACAGCGCATATAGTGAAATCCCTGCTTGGTTTTTTGATAGTAGATAGTGATACGGAGATTGGGGAATCTACTTGATATAAACTAAAGCACCAAATGTAATTATGTACTGTCCCAATGATATAACTTTATTATCGTATGATATATTATGCTATGGAAAATAGTTAGAAGGATAATATCCCCATTCTTCGTCGCACTATATATAAATATACAATGGAAAGGAGACACAATGAAAAATTTGCATATTAAAAATGGAAAAATTTACACAATGACCGATGCAGGTATCATTGAAAACGGAGAAATTCTCATCGAGAATGGAAAGATAACATCCGTTGGAACAAATTTGATTATTTCCCCTGGGATCAAAACTCTCGATGCAGCCGGCGGATTTGTTCTTCCTGGTTTCATTGATGCCCACTGTCATGCCGGTATTTTCGAAGCTGGTCTGGGTGTTGAGGGTAATGATGGTAATGAAACCTCTGACCCTGTGACTCCAGAACTTCGTGGAATCGATGGTATTAATCCGTTATGTGAATCCTTTCGTGATGGGCTTGAGGCCGGTATTACTACAGTTGCTACCGGACCGGGAAGTGCGAACTCATTTGGTGGTCAGTTCGCAGCTTTAAAAACCCATGGAACCACAATACGGGAAATGGTAATTCGAGAGCCTCTTGCTATGAAATGTGCATTTGGCGAGAACCCGAAACGGGTCTATGGCAGTGCCAAAAAAGCTCCTGTAACCCGAATGGCCAATGCAGCTCTGATTCGTAAAAATCTTGCTCTTGCAGCAGAATATACTGCTAAAAAGGATCTTGCTGAATCCCGTGATGATGACTCTCTTCGACCATCCTTTGATCAGAAACTTGAAGCTCTGGAGATGGTTATCAGATGCCAAATTCCTTTAAAGGCACACGCACACCGTGCAGATGATATGCTCACAGCTCTCAGAATTGCCGATGAATTCAATATAGATATTACCCTTGATCATTGTACTGAAGGTCACTTAATTGTGGACGAACTCGTTGAGGCAGGCAAGGGATTGATTGTCGGACCCAGTTTTATGTTCAAGTCAAAACCTGAGGTTAAGAACTTAACATTCAAAACGCCTGGAATCCTTGCATCAGCCGGGATAAAAGTAGCTATTATGACCGATTTGCCCTGCAGTCCTTTAAGTTTCCTTCCGGTGGCTGTTGGACTTGCTATAAAAGCGGGAATGCATGAGATGGATGGATTTAAAAGTATAACGAGTTCTGCGGCTGAAATTCTCGGTATACAGGATCGGGTGGGTAGTCTTGAGCCGGGGAAAGATGGGGATGTAATTATCTATGACAGTCATCCTTTCTTGAATATTCTCAGTAACTGCCAATATACTATTGTGAATGGTGAAGTTGTCTATTCGAAAACTGAATAGTAAAATAGCGCCGGGAACTTTGTTTAACTGAAGCTTTTCCCGGCTTATTTTTTATTAGAGAGAAACTGATGTTAGTTCCACATATCCAGGCTGACTTTGTCACTGGAGTAATTATTGTTTGGATCTTTTTCACCTTGCGGATAACCAAATGGTATCAATGAGAATGGAATGATATTATCCGGGAGATTAAACAGTTTGCTTAGCATCTCCTTATACTCTTTTACATGGCTTATTCCGACCCAAACGGCACCAATTCCCTGATATACAGCTTCAAGAAGAATATTCTGAGTTGCTGCAGCACAATCCTGTTCCCAAAGCCCCTCAATTTTCATCAGCTTTTTGTTTCCACATACCAGGATTGCTCCTGAGGCCTTAACCATCATTTTTGCATAGGGGTGAAATTCAGCTATGGTGTTCATAGTTTCACGATTGGTGATATTGATGAAATGCCATGCCTGCTGATTATGTGCTGACGGAGCATTCATCGCTGCATGCAGCATCGAATCAATAATTTCCTGAGAAACAGGTTGTTCGGTGAAGGATCGTATGCTTCGTCTTTTATTAATAATATCCATTCGAGAGGCTCCTCATATATTCATATATAAATATTGTAGCATACTTCAGGCCTGTTATCCAATTGTTGTAGAGGATATCCTATGTGCTGCTGTGTAGTAATATTATATTTCTACAATAACCCTGCAGGGCAATCCTGTCCCATCATAATTCATCCACATTACATGTACGGTAAATTCCAGCTGTTTGCCTTTTTCAAGTTGTTCACTTAATCTAGATAAATTATCTAAATTTTCAATAACATAAATTCCATTTTTTTCGCATTTTTTATCAGTTGGCGTATGATCTTTGCCGTTCCGTACTCCTAAAGCATCGATAGCAATAAAACGTACCTTTTTAGTAATTAAACAATCAATAAGTTCATGAGACAGTTCAATTCCATCAGCAAAATAATCAGTTGTTCCATATCCATATTTTTCCATTTCATTTGTTTGAAAAATTACAAAATCTTTTTCCCTAATATTTGATATGTCAATATTATCAATCATTATCTCTTTATTGGAAATTCCAGATACATTGATTAAAATCCCTCTATTAGAAATATACTCAAGTGGAATAACAGTTTGTAAATGGGAGTCTAAATGTGTTCCAATATGACCAAAATTCAAATAGTTTTTGTCTGAATCATTAAATTTTTCAAAAACCGGATTATCTTTTTTAAGCTTATGAGTTATATCAATCTTCATTTTTTTTCCTTTTGGTTTTATAAAATAATTACATCAAACTCATACTATTCAGATGTAATACATACGTTAACCTCGGCTGGAATCGTGTGAAAGAGGAACTATGCAGTCATCGCATCTTTTGTTCAATAATACTTTGAAATATTTAAAATAGCAAATATTTTTATAAATGGATAATCATCTGGATTCAATTGGATGATGGGTTTTGCAAATCGAATCTGTTGCTTAATTAGTGGTACGAAGTGTGGTGTTGATGTGAAAATATTATTTACCTATGCATTTTCATAAAGAAATAATACTTTACATTGCAAAATATCTGAAATATCAGGTTGTAAACAGTGAAGC
>JABMQR010000046.1 GCA_013202335.1 Bacteroidota bacterium | reverse complement strand
GTATCACCATCACTAATCAATTTAGCAGCTTCTTTTGCTATTAAATCTTTATTTTCGTGTTCCAAATCTGATCTGCTGTTGAAATCTGTTTCTTTATGAAGACTTTTCGTAAAAATTGCACCGCCATGAGTTCGTTCCAGTAAATGCTCACTTTCAAGCAAATCCAGATCTCTGCGGACCGTGATTTCCGCTACATTCAATGATTTACTAAGGTCTAAAACCCTTACATAACCATGTTTTTGAATTAGTTCAATAATTTTCTTTTGTCTTGCCGGTTTTGATGCTATTTGACTTATTTGATCATTATCTTTCATATGATCATTATATATATCTTAATACCTTGAAGCAATACAAGTTCTAATAGGTTGTAACAAATTTTATAATTAAATTGGTTGCAATCGAACAATATTAGTATTAGTATGTTCGTAAACGTACATCTGGCGAAAGTACGTAGTATCCTTGGAGATTTTATGATAAAAAAATTTGTTAGTGCAATGGAAGATGCAGTAGCCGTATTAAAAAAAAGAACCTCAAATGAAGTAATATTATTTCATCATAACGATACTGATGGATTAGCTTCCGGAACAATACTTTTGTATGCGTTTGAAGCAGCTGGTTATGAAGTATCAAGGTTTTCTTTAGAAAAACCATATCCTCAAGTCCTGGAAAAGATCTTCTCTGATGACGGGAAAATTATAATATTTGCAGATTTTGCAGGGAAGATTGCACCGCTGATTGCCCAATTGAATGAGGGAAGGAATTTAGTTTTAATAATTGATCATCATCTTGCAGAAGAATCCGGGGATGAAAGTGTAATTAATCTGGATGGAGATCTTTTTGGGATTAAGGGTGATCGTGATATTTCCGCTTCTGCAACATGTTTTCTATTTGCACAGGTTTTACTAAAAAGTATAAATGGAAATGCTGAGTTTTTGTCTCATCTGGGAGTCCTTGGTGCTATTGGAGATGGTTTTTTAGTAGATGGAGTCCTCTCCGGTGTTAATAGAGATGTTTTGCAAATTGCAGAAAAACTGAAATTAATTCGAGTTGTAAAGAACCATTCAGGAGAAGATTATTTTATTACCCTTGCAGGTATTGAATATCCTGCCAGTAATATTTGTGTTGCACTGGATACTCTTGGAGGTGTGGGATACTACCAAAATGGTACTGCATTAGGTATTGAGCTTTGTCAAAATGGATTAACTGCATCACTTGAAAAGTTGATAGATGAATTAAACAGGAAAAAAGAAGAAATATTTTTAAGAGAAATTAATAATATTAAACAGAAAATTAATACTACAAAAAATCTTAACTGGTTCAATGTTTATGACAGGTTTAAGCCAATGGGTGTTAAAATGATAGGGGTTTTCTGTAATATTATCAAAGATATGGATTTTCTGGATAAAACCAAATATATTGCAGGATTTCAAATGGTACCAAATGAAGTTCCGGGATTTGGCGAAATAGAGTTTAATTCAACAAAAATATCCATGAGGGTATCTAATTTTCTAACAGAGGAGATTAGAAATAGTGTAGCTCCGGGATTAAGTAGTTTTTTACCGGCTGCAACTATTAATGTGGGCGGATTTGCTGATGCCTGTCATGGGTTATCAGCAGCAACAACAGTAAGGCTTGGTCAGGAAGAGGAATTAATTATTGAAATTGAAAAAGAATTGAAGAGGCTACGGTAACCCCGTAGTTCACTAATTATGTGCTTTAGTATACTGCGTACTATAATATATCAGTGTTTGAGTCTTGAAATTAAGCCTCCAGTCAGTGGGATTACTATTAGGGAGAGACTGACTCAAACTAGGGAGAAATTAGAATGGGAACAGGAAAAGGGTTTGGTAAGTCAATACTTATTGGAGATCAGTTTGTTTTATGGGAAATTCCTGCGATACTTTCAGCTATACCGTTTGAAACAAGCTGTAAGGTAGAAAGATTAAATTCTGGTTCAGGATGGATCCTGGAAGATAATCGAATAGAAGTCCCCGGTTATAAAAAGGCAAAAGAAGAGGACAGTATAGCTTCCTTTAACCGAATGGTAGAGGTTATGGAGCTGGATCTTGATAAAAATCCAATAAAAATAACTGTAGCCGGAGATCTTCTTGCCGGAAGCGGGGTAGGCGCAAGCGCTGCAATTTGTGTTTCCTTTGCCAGGGCCTGTAATGATGAGTTTAATCTGGGTCTGGATATTTTGGGGATAAATCATGTGGCATGGGAAGGCGAATTCGGTTATCATGGTCTTCCCAGTGGAGTTGATAATACAGTTTCGACCTATGGAGGAGTAATTCAGTACAGGATAAAAGATGATATTAAACAGTTTGACCGTATTGATATTTCTGAACCTGTAGAGATTGTTCTTGGCAACAGCGGTGTTACGGCAAATACAGCAGCTTTAAAAGGGTTCATGGAGGAGCAGGAGAAAAATGATCCTGCACTTTTTAATAATCGTCTGGATAAAATTAGATTCCAGGTAAAAGATCTTGGGGTCGCTCTTTCCAGTGGAGATCTAAAAAAAACCGGTCGTATTATGAGCGATAATCATAAAATTCTTATAGAAATGGAGCTTTCCCATGAAAGGCTGATTTATCTTTGTGATCTTGCAAATTCACTTGGAGCATATGGATCAAAGGTCACAGGTGGAGGTCGGGGAGGGTATATGCTTGCTCTTACACCGGGAAAGGAACTTCAGGATAAGGTTGCGTCTGCCTTTGAAGCCGAAGGCGTCCCCACCATAAGGACAACTATCGGCGGCAAACCTACAGATGATACAAAGGCCCAGATTTTAACATGATGTTAGGATTGTGTAGTGGAATCGGTACCTGGCACCCAAGATCGGTCAGCCCTCAACCTACTATTTTTATTCCTTTACCCTTAAACAACTTACCACCTCATTCCCCTAAAAAGTACATGTCATACCAAACCCATAGATGCCGAAACTGAAGAAAAAGTAAATAATCCTCTCAAAGGAGAGGGTAAGTTATGGGAAAAGGACGAGGAAAGCATTACGAACAGGCAGAACGGTTACTAATTATAGCAAGGTATGACGAAAGCAAGAAGACAGTTCAAGATTTCTGTGAGCAGGAAGCAGTGAATCAATGGACGTTATCTCAATGGTTGCGGGATCGGAGACATTCTTCAGGAGTCTTTAGTGCTACTACCCCTCGGGGATGCGTGATCAATAAACGATTTATTAAGGTGCCATCGGGAAGTATGGGTGAAGACATCTTTTTACCGGGAGCAGCAGAAATCCGCATGCACAAGACGAAAAAAAACTCTGAAGCCATTACCTTACGAATGGGAGCTTGGTCAGTGGAAGTTCATCCGGGTTTTAATAAGAACAATCTTACGATGGTGATAGCCGTCCTGGAGGCTCACCATGGAATTTAATATAAGAAACTACTATATCAAGCCAGGATATACTGATATGCGCCAAGGGATTAACGGTCTGATGAATACCGTGATAGGAGAAATGGCATTGGATCCTCTGGGAGGAGATTTATTTGTCTTTAGCGGGAGAGACCATAGCAGCATCAAAATGCTGTATTGGAGTGGTGATGGTTTTTGGCTTTTGCAGAAGCGGTTAAGCAGGTATACTTTTGCCTGGCCGAAATCGGAGCTGGAGGTTTTGAATATCACCGAAGAAGAGCTTTCGATGCTGCTTCGTGGGATTGATTGTTGGCGAACCCACGCGGTTCTTGATGCTGCAAAAACGGGTAAACAGAAGCTGTAACTAACACATAAATACTTATAATACATAGACTAAAGTCCTCATTTCTGCTATAGTATGAGCTATGAAAGAACACCAATTGCTGGAAAAAATGGCACAAGAGATGGCAGGATTGAAGGCCGAGAATACCCAATTACGACAGGCCTTAAAACAGAGCAACGAGATCGTTGCCAATCTCTCTGCACGGCTGGATATCCTTGATCAGCGTACTGCAGCAAAGGCTTTGAGAAAGTTTGTTTCCAACAGTGAGAGACTTCCCCGTAGCGAAGAGTTTATTGCTGAAAGCGAAGAACCTATTTCTGAGGATACACAGTTTAGCGAAGCTGAGCAAAGTGCCAAAGAGCAGGAAGAACCGGTAAAAAAAGAGAAAACAAAAAAAGCACGAAAAAAGAGTAGTGGTCGAAGTACCATTCCTAAAGATATCCCCCGGATAGACATTCAGGTGACCCCGGAAAAGTTTGAATTGATTTGTAAATCCTGTCAGGCTGAGCTTGTGCGGATCGGAGAGGATATCGTTGAAGTCCTTGACTATGAGCCGTCTCGCTTAACGGTAAAGCGCTACATCATAGGAAAATTTGCCTGTTCGCCCTGTAAAGATAGTGGAATTCTGCAGGCTTCCCGGCCAGCGGATCAGATTATTCGTGGTGGCATGGTTGGCAATGGGCTTATTGCCGCATCACTTTCAGACAAGTTTATTTACCACCTTCCCTATGCACGGCAAAGTGTCAGATTTACCAATATAGGTTTTGAGATAAGCAGACAGAATTTATCGCGTTGGCAGATTCAGATTACCGATCTGCTGCAACCATTAGTGGAACTTGTTGAACGTCATATTTTGTCCAAACAGATAATCCATATTGATGAAACCACTCTGCAAGTACTCGGTGAAAAAGACCGGGAAAATACCTGTAATTCCTACATCTGGCTACGGGTCTACGATGGGCCTGATGGACAGGCAGCAAGTTATCGCTACTTTCCTACCCGAGCTGCAAGTGCTGCCGAGGAGCTGCTTGAAGGGTATGAGGGAACGATTCAGAGCGATGCGTATGGGGTATATCGATCTCTTGTAAAAAAACGGGATGGGTCCCTTGCCCATGCATTATGCCTTGCGCATTATCCGAGAAGTATTTTTATCCGAGAAGACTCTTATAAAGTTTCCTAATCAAAATAGTTACTCTGAATCTTCTCAGATAATCGAAGAGCTCTTTTTAGCTGATGCTCAAGAAATCTGGAACTCTGGTGCCAGGAACGATTTACAAGTTTATACAAATTGGGGGGTTAAGAAATTTTATAAAATATTGGTAGTAAACAAAATAGTGG
>JABMQR010000045.1 GCA_013202335.1 Bacteroidota bacterium | reverse complement strand
GCCTGGTGAACTTGGCGTTGTGCTGATATAATAACGAAGTTTCGGCAATTCAGGTGAAGATATGAAAGACGAAGTAAAAAGAGCTGACCTTTATTTGCGGACAGAATTTCCGCATTTTGTAACAGAGATATTCAAAATAGAGGGCTACCGCTACCAGATATTTGTGCATAATTATGAAGGTGACTTTGACAAGTTGAGCAAACAATTTAATCACTCAATCAAGCCAGTCGGAACTCCTGCCACCCTATCGAATATATATCCTGTCAAATATGAAGAGAAAATCCCCCCGATTCAAGATAGCGAAATAGCTTCAAGCTTTGCAGGGCTTCCCCTTACTGCAAGAGATCTGAATAACTTACTTATTATCAAGTTTCCCAATATAGAAATCCGTCACGTTGAAGGAGTTTCTTCTGACAAAAAGATCAAGGTTTTCACAGATCCAATTGATAATGACATCCATCGGCAATCATTGTTGGCTTTTTTACACGAACTGGAAAGTTATTATCTTTTTTCTTTAATCGAAGATGAAGAAGCGTCCCAGGCAGTTCTATCTTCGATAGCGATAGAAGAAGAACGGCGTAAGAAAACCGCCGCATTAAATCCAAATATAGCTAGATTAGATGACTCATTTAACAATCCAGTGCTGAATTTATTTCCGACTAAGCTTAATCGACATACAGTGGAGTTTGAGGAGAGAGATGAAACCTACTGGTTTGAACATGTACACGAAATATTCGAAGGCAAAATAGATAAGAGCGAAATAATAGGTTCCGATCTTTTGGACAACTGTTGTTATCTTGACTATGCAGGCTTTAAAAATGTCAACATTCGGAACGGCCTTATTCTGTTTGATTGCATTTTTGTTGAGCTTCCTCTCCACCAAGGCATCACTTATTTTTGCGAGGATCAAAAAGTAACGCGAGATGAATTGATGTTTTTATGCAAGACAGGCAAGTTGATTTTTATCCTAACACAACCTTACTTTCGTTACGATTACGAATTCATCAATGAAATATATCAAGTGAATCCAAAAGCAATTCTATCCAGAAGAGCATTGTCATCATTGATTCTTTGTGATTTGGTAGAGATAAATAATAATTACCTTCTCAATCAACTAGATATTTATGATTCCATTCATGAATTATCTTCAATTATTTCAGAAGTTTTGAATCTTGATTACGATTCCGTTTACAACCTTTTTACATGGCCCCGAAAAGCATTAAGACAATCTTTTGAGTGCATGCTTTTTGGAAGCACAAAAAGAGTTGCCAGTTTCGGGGTAAATAATATTTTTAGTTACTTAACAGAGAAATTGGACAGGAAGGACATTGAGTTTGAATTCGTTATGAATGCGGAAAAAGTACATATCTCAAGCGCCCTAAACTCATTTTATTTCCCGGTATTTAATGATGAGCTATATTCGAACAGAGCATCCACTTCATTAATGGGAAATATGATGAACCTCTTTAAAAATTCTACGGAAGAACGTCTCGCTACCTATATTCATTTTCATGACGGTCATCAGGAAGTTTCACCGGTTTTGCCCGCTGTTGATTTAATAGAAGTAAATGAATTTGTTTCTGTCACAGAGATAGAAGAGATTTCTAAGCATTTATATTCCGGGACAAACTTTAAGTCCATAATTTCCTTTCTTAGCAAGCTGACTCAGAACGAACGCGAAACAAAAGTTAATGAATACAATCGGCTTATTCAGACTGAGATAATTAAAAATAAGAAAACATCGACTGCGATTGATTTCGGACTTTCTGCGGGTCTGGATACTGCCGGAATTTTTGTGCCATTCCTCGGCACTGGACTTAAATCTGTAGATATAGTATCCAAAAAACTTAACCTAAAAAATACCAAGTATCTTGAAAAAGTTAGACGCGCCCTTTCTGTGATTAATCCTGAAAAGATTGATGATAGAAAGATAGTACCTTTTTTAGCCAAAATAAGCCCTGTAGCGAGGCTTAAGAAAGACTACAAACAATAGGCACAACCAATACCAATGCAGCGGATCGCAAAAAGCGCGCGCCCGCTGATTGGCCCCGTTAGGTTGCCAATGGAGATTGTATGACACCTAGCTTGTCAACAGAAAAATATATAGTTAGAAAGTTCCATCAAGTTGATCTTGAGGCATTTGCTATATATCGAGCTAACCCAGAGATCGCGAGATTTCAAAGTTGGTCAGATTATTCATTCAACGATGCTGTTGCACTGTTTGAGGGCACTGACTACTCCACATTTGGAACCTCAGGGAATTGGTATCAATTAGCGATTACGGATAAAAAATCTGATAGGATTATTGGTGATATCGCTATACATTTTATTGGCGAAAATCAACCGGAAATCGGATTTACTATTGCTCCAGAACACCAAGGTAAGAGTGTTGCATTCGAAGCAGCATCAATCATTTTAGAATATTTGTTCGTTGAACTGAAAAAACACCGCATTATCGCTGTAACCGATACGCTAAACATCGCTTCGGTTCGACTTCTTGAAAAATTGGGATTTAGACGTGAAGCTCACTACATAAAGAATGTATTCTTTAAAGGAGCTTGGGGTGACGAATTTTTATACGCGATGTTAAGTGAGGACTATGAACAACCTAACAAATAAATTCTCGTGCCAAGGTAAATCCGAGACCTTGGGATTCTATATAGTTGTAGATGAAATTGGT
>JABMQR010000005.1 GCA_013202335.1 Bacteroidota bacterium | reverse complement strand
CTCTCCCGCAAGGGAATTTCTAAGCGTGTATATAGTTTCAATCCACGCTCCCGCGAAGGGAGCGACCTAGCGCCGCTTACTGACAGATCGGTACAGGGTGGGTTTCAATCCACGCTCCCGCGAAGGGAGCGACCATCAGGGAGCAAATAAGGAGTCACGGATACTCACGTTTCAATCCACGCTCCCGCGAAGGGAGCGACTTTGTGCTTGTCAGCTCTGTATCATGCATAGGTAGTTTCAATCCACGCTCCCGCGAAGGGAGCGACAAACTGGGGATAACCATGTTTGGTCAGGAAGTAGGTTTCAATCCACGCTCCCGCGAAGGGAGCGACAGTTACTAATATAACTCTTTTTATGAGAAAGTGTTAAGACCTGTATTATGCGAACCTGTCAAGTAACTTAAAGAAATATCACACGTCCTTCTCTAAATTATCAAAGATCATTACACTTAAAGGAATTATTTCTTTTGCGAAGGTCTCAGGATTTAATGAACGATTGGAGTTCGCAATTTATATTATGATAAGATCATCTATATCAATTGAAGTTTTCGCACCGAAATGTTCAACCTTTTTCTTATAATTTGATCCTAAATAATAGTAACGAAGACTATCAGTTTTTTTATCAATAATTGATTCGAGAATATTTTTAAATTTTATCCACTGTGCAGGATCTACAATACACTCAAAAACAGAATATTGAACACGCTGACCGTAATTCTGGCACTGATTCGCAACTTTTCGAAGACGGCGGGCACCTCCAGGAGTTGTAACAGCAACATCGTAACTTACTAAAACCATCATCTGCTATCTCCAAAAAAACGGGGGATATCCATCTAAATCGCCCCTTAAATATCGTGCTAAGAGATTAGCCTGGATAAAAAACAATAAGCCAATTTTGACCTTCTCATCGATGTAGGGATGATATACTTCTGTCTGTTTTCTATTCTGATATTCTATTAACAGTATTTTACGTGTATCGGAATCCATCACTACAGCACCATTCTCAGCCCTTTTAAAACCAGAAGGCTTTACTTGTTTTCGATTAATAAGAGATAAGACAAGTCGATCGGCAATAACCGAACGGAACTCTTCCATTAGATCGAGTGCTAAACCTGGCCGTCCCGGACGATCTCGATGCAGGAAACCAACAGAAGGATCTAGTCCAACGGTTTCCAGTGCAGAACGTATATCGTGAGCTAGAATAGTATAGGTAAATGAAAGCATTGCATTCACTTCATCAAGTGGTGGTCGCCTACTTCTTTCAAGAAAATTGAATTTACTCTTTTGATCAACAATCAAATCGTTGAAAATACTGAAATACACAGCAGCAGATACCCCTTCAAGTCCCCGCACCTCATCTACTGTATGTACCTTTTCCAGTTGCTTTAAAAACTTATCAAGCTGCCTTGAAACATTCTTTAATTTATCCGTATCTGCTTTATCTCGATGATCACGAATTACTCTATTAATAACCGTTCGGGAATTTGCTACTTTTGCCATAATAATGTGAGACGCCACATTTCTTGTAATGTGAGAATCATCAGCTTTTCTGTACTGTTCCCGTCTTAAAAGTACATTACCACTAACAGGTCCTTTGACAGCAGCCAGAAACCGTCCATATTCAGTCATAAACGAAACACTAATATCCTTTTCTGCACAAAATCCTAACAGGAAAGGTGAACAAAGAACATTACCAAAACAAACTATTCCACCTAATGTATGGATTGGAAGCTGGAGAACTTTTTTAGTTTTCTGTTCTACAATAATAGTTTCACCTTCTTTACGCAAATAACTGCCCTGTGTACTTACATAGAGAGTATTAAGAAGCTTTCTCATTCTTCTGAGTCCTTTAATGCCCGTCTTAACTGTGCCTGAATGTACCGATTCACCTTTTTCCCTCCATCGTTAACTGCCTTTGGCATACATAAATCGACGAGAGAACAACGATCGCATCTTTTCTTTTCATAATGAGCCTGTGGTGTTTTATCTGATGACAGTAGAGCCATTGAATCATTAATTATCTTCTTTGTACTTGTTTTCAGTTCATCAGTAAATGCTACAGTACTTCTTCTATGCTCCTGCAGATAATATATCTGACCTTCCGGAATATTAACCTGGAACATTTCTTCCAGACAAAGAGCCTGGGCATAAAGCTGTACACGGTCATGATCTTTTACTTTTTGTTTTCCACGCTTAAACTCAACAGGGATAATGCTTTTATAGGATTTTTTGGTTCCTAACTCAAACTCAACAACATCAGCCTTTCCAGTCAACCCGTACTCTAATGATCTGATTGCCATTCCATACTCGTTGCGTATATTCTGTCGTGATTCATGATGTATAACATCAACTCTCTCATGTAGCACATTACCCTGTGCTGTATACAGATTTTCCTCCCATAGCTGTTCCAGATGGATTAAGGCAACCTGACGAGGACAAAATGAATAATGCTGCAATACCGATATGGGTATTAGTTCATCTTCGGAAAACATCTCTACTCACTTCATGAGAGGGCTTTACTACCAATGCAAATAACTTTAATGTCCAATACTATTTCTGCTGCTCTCGATAATGCTTTATCGGCAGTTACAAAGATATCAACTGAGGAGATATCTGCTGACGCAAGCTGAATTGAATCGAGAGCTTTTATTCCAGTACGTTCAATTATCTGAATTGCTGCATTTCTTAGCATTGAATTGAATGGTATAAAACGAAACGAAGGTTCTTCTTTTTCCCATTCACTTGATGCGAGTTTGACAATATCCGGAAGTATTGATTTTTCCCGAAGGCGCCTGGTAAAAACAGATTTCATTTCTATTGTAGTGACGGGAGCTAGCAGAATATCATTTTCATCCAGGAAGTAAATATCAACCTCTTTGCTTCCTGCTTCTTCAATATAGCGCTTTGCCAAAGCAGAAGTATCAATAAATACTACCATTTTTCTTCTTCTCTCATTTGTACCACAGTTTCACTAATTGGTTTTCCCGTATTAACCATTCGATTTACTTTTTTCAACCATCTGGAGGAACCTTGAGCTTTATGTTCTTCCAATTCAATTCCTTTTCTTTTTGCTACAAAACTCATAAAATCCAACACTTCCTGTTGAATATCCTCAGGTAGTGAATAAAATTCTTGTATAGATGACATCGAGTACCTCCTTTGCATAGTATACCAGTATTTTATGTGTAACCCTATTAAAACCCGTCAATTATTTCAGGAGTTAGACCTACAATTTTATCACAAGAAATTGAACCATCATGATTGATATGTAAACTCCGATGAACTTTAGCGGATGATATATCTCCACTTTTACAACTATGCTCCCACCAAATCACCTTCAAAATTTCCATACTTCCCTCTGGTCGAGCTGAAGATGCATCATTTTCAAACAACTTTGGAAGAACATTTTTAATTGCTAATGCATCTTCATCACTAAATCCGGTTTTATTCGCAAGTTGGGGATTCATACTACCATAAAACACATAAATTCCTTTATCTATACGATGTTTCATCCCCATAGTATCAGCTGCTTTCTTTTCTCCATCCCCTTCGCCACTTACACTTTTAGTTATTTGAATGCTTGTAACCTCAACCGGATCTACAGAAAATGCCGGATGAATAGATACAGGCCCGCGAACACCAATGGACAATCCCTCCCCTTTTTTATCAGCAGAGTAGGCAAAAACCTGTCCAAATGTCCTAACATCGAACCATTCACTACAAACTATGCTTATTTTCTCCTCACGACTAGCCTTCTTGGGTAATTTTGCAAGAATAGGTTCAGCTCTATTCCTAAGGCTTGTAAATTCATCAACTTTATTATCATCTGATTGAACAAATATTTCCTCTCCAGCATCCATTAAGCGATTTCGAATTTTCCTCTTTATACATACATCTGACATTTCACCAAAACTATCTAAGGTAGTTCTTGGACGATTCCCGTTCAAGGGATCCCCATTTGGATTAGCATTTTCTACACTAAATACTACTGCGAAATCGATTTTTTTTGTTAGACTCATCTTATTTCTCCTCAGTTTCTGTGATTTTATTTGATTTCATTAATTCACTTCTCTGTGTGTGATACCCAAGCAGGAACTCCCCACTTAGCGAGTTATCACTACTAAATTCATCGGCTACAAAGCTATTCATTATTTCATCAATAGCTTTTTCATACTTAGTACCTTTATGACCAAGTCTTGCTTTATGAGGCGAAAGTGCAAGCTCTATTGTACGCCATGTACTACAAGGATGTTCTGCAAATCTCTGCATCATTCGAGCAGCATTTGTAGGTCTCCCTTTTTCAGTTTGACTAAGTGCAAATCCTTCAAGGCTGTCTGCAACAGCCAATAGTCTTCCAAAAAGATAATCTCTGGAAGTTCTCTCTTTTTCGAGTGCCATAGTATATCCTTCCTCTTTTTTATGATATTTATAAAGGGCACAAGCTATACCCAATGTTTTCTCCCATCTCCAATGTTTAATATTATTTCTATTTGATGCTTTTCGTACAACAGAAATTACAATATCTTTCGGAATTGGAGAACTATCGGTAATCGATGGTAACAGCCGCTCAACTGTTGAACGCTTCAGTTTATCATCTAAATTTTCTCCATAAGCAGCTACAGCAATATCTGCTGGTGATGGAGCTCCGTAAAAAACCTTATCTTTTGAATAATTTTGAAGCCATGCACAACCTGTATGCCAGGCTTCAATTCTTTTTAAAAAATCTGAACCTGTTAGTTCCCGATAGAAACTAACTGAAATTCGACCAGGTGTAGCCGAGTTTATACCCATAACAACCACATCTGCTGTTGGTCCCAACTTTGCGGAGTAACCAGCAAGTCGTTTCGAAATAGAGTTTGCCGTAGCCTCTTTAGTATCAATAACAGCCTCATCTTCCTCCTCATAAATCTCTTCATTGTCATTTAGACTATAAGAGTCATAGCAGATATTTGGAACTGGTTGGTTATTAGTTCCCCAAGAGATTACGGCCAAGTCACCATCACGATAACCCTGTTTCGAAATAAGCCATCGGAGAGCATTGTGTGCTCTTTGAGAGACTTCATAACCAATGGAACAGGCCTGTTCATCGTTAAGAAAACGACCTCTGTAAGTAAAACCAGAACTATCATTTGAGGAGACTATTTTAGCACCATCCCCGGCATTCCTTATCTTGGCAGGATGATTACCCGCATAATTTGCCTCTATACCCTCAACATAGCAAAACACCTTTTTATCAGCAGGGAGTCTATCTTTTGCGTTTTCAATATCAGCATTATCTTCTGTTACTTTATTTGAAAGATAGAAATCTATCCAACTTTGCCAAACTAATTGGTTTTTCCATAAGTTGCTTTGCAACTCGCCCGGTATTTCCACTGAAAAACGAACCAAACTATCCAGCTGATCGCCTTGAAGTACAGTAAAGATAGCAGGTTTAAACTTCTTTTCTCCATCCCATTTCGCAGGAAAATCTTTCTGATCTACATTATAGTAGAGAACTTTATTATCAATAAGATCAGAAATAACACATTCGTTAGAGATGTAGTTAAGGACAGCATTTACATGTTTTAACCCAAAAGACGAGCCACTCCACCTCTCCAAACGAGATTTGTATTTTATAAAACCAGACTTTTTCTTACCACCAAACTTTGTGTAGTCCCCTGCAATATATTGGAGTTTATCACCAATTGTTAGTGGAGCTAATTTACTTCCAGCCCTCCCGGCTGCACCTTCAACAGCAGGTAAAATTGTCTGCTTCTCACTCTTAGAAACCACATGAGCTCTAAGAAAGATACCATCCCCATCAAGAACAATCTCGATTTGAGCATTTTGACTGGTATGACAAATAGGCATTAAGACTGATTTTAGCTCACCTTTTTCGTTTAGAATTTCTTTACCTACTTCACTTTTACAGTTTTCATAAGTTTCATTAAGCTTTTCAATCCAACTCATCTAATAACCCCTCCTCTTGAAGTCCTTCAGATTTTGGAGGGTCTGGTATCATATCACGGACAAATTTTCGGATATCACATTCTTCAGGACGAGGGAAATCTATAAAACCTTTTTGCATTGTCGGTCGCCAAAATCGACTATGGAGTTCGTTGATACCAGTCTCATCAGGATAATCAAACCCATGGAACATTAGACCGTAACCGAGTTCATCAAGATGGTCGTAAGCTCCATCACCTTCGCCAAATTCACACGGTTCAACATACGATTGACACTCACGGACACCTAAAAAAATATCCTGGCGACCACCTTTATTGACCATTCTTTTAGCTACAGCAAAATGTTTTCCATCAATACGGTCTTTTGCCATATCTGAACGCAACTCATTCCACTCAAAATGAGCTTGCACCTGATACTCCACATTAACAAGATAGGTGTAGATCGAGAGATCGTTACCACCGCCATATTTCAAAGGCTTTACACTTTTTGCTTGAGTTCTAATTGGTTTTACAACCCGAACTCTATCGATATACCAAGTAAGTGTTGGCTTCCAGTATATAGATTTCACAACACCCTTAAGAGCTTCATAGGTTGGAATATGATAACTGCACTTTTCACCACCTATCCGCGTAACAGGATCGGTAAAGAGCGCAAATTTCCCAAAAACTTTGAACTCTATCTGATTTTTCATAGGCAATCTCCTTTGAATTACTAGCACATAAAACTAGTATTCGAATTTGTTTCTACTGGTTCTAACGACAAACCGAATGATGAACTATAATGCTCATCATCCAGATAAAAAATTCCACTATCCTGAATATTATAAAGGGCCCCTCCGGCATCTAATGACTTTATAGTATAATCATAACAGTTAACCGAGAATCTTTGAGCTCTTTTTATCAACTTAAACTCTTTTGATATATCCTGTGATGCACAGAGCTCTGTTATTATCTCTTTTCCTTCGCCATAAGGAACTATTACACCTTGAGTGTAAGAATCAATAGCTTTAAAAAGCTTACCGGTTGTTGCAAAAGATTGAGGTAGAGGTTCGGAATTATTGTGTATTCTCACAGCTTTCTCGTTTTTGGAAAGCATCTCTAACAGAGTGTCCTCCTGCACATTTTTATTAGAGGATACCGGATAACTCATCAAATCTTTTCTATTAAAAAAGTAGTACTCAAAATATCTTTCAATAGTTTGTGGACTTAAAAGTGAATTTCCAAAATCACTCAGGCTGTTTTTATACTCACTTAGAACCCTTGTTGTTACATCCTGTCCAATTTTAATCTCCTTAAGCTTATTAATATTTTCAGTTGCATGATTTACAATTGACACCTCGCCAAAATCTCTTCGACCGTTTCTATTACATCGTCCTGCTGCTTGAGCGATAGAGTCGAGTCCTGCTAAATATCGAATTACAGAACCAAAATCGACATCAACACCAGCTTCAATAAGTTGAGTACTGATACAAATAATTTTTTCTATATTTTCATTCTCCGGATCAATCTTCTCTTTTATCTCATTTAATATTTCAACCCGATGGGCTGAACACATATCTGTACTTAAATGAAAAATAGTTGCATCGAAATTCTGACAGAGTATATAGAGTTCTTTTGCAGATTTTTTACTATTCACAATAGTTAGAACTGTTCTGCTTTTTTCTAGTTCATCTTTGATAAGACCAGCAACATCTTCTGAACTCCAACCTTCAACCCTTGTCCTGTCAATAACATTAACTCTTTTTAATTTTGCAAAAAGGTTGTGAATATTGGAGATAATTTCACCTTCTTTTGATAAAGCAATTGCTCCTTTTTTTCTATCAACCTTATGCAGGAGTGGTTGAGTTGCAGTGCAAAGTAATACTGAACTATTGCATACATCAGTTAGAAAATTCATTGCATTATTAAATAGATGAACCGTTTTTACAGGAAGAGTTTGTATCTCATCAAAAATGATAACAGAGTTTGCTAATTGATGCATTCGTCGTGCACTTCGTGTACCACCACTAAACAGAGTTTCTAAGAGTTGTACCGAAGTCGTAAAAACTATTGGAGAATCCCAGTTTTCTGAAAGGAGTTTTTGAGTTGTTGTCTCTTGTTCTGTTCTGTTTTCAGGAGTTAGATTGGAGTGGTGTTCTAAAACCAACTCTACCCCATACCTTTCTGAGAGTGAATGGAAAATTTTCTGAACTTCACGTACGTTTTGATCAATAATGGAAGTGTATGGAATGATATAAAAAATTCGATCAAGGTTATGTTTGTGAGCATGCTGTAATGCAAAACGAAGCGATGCAAGTGTTTTTCCACCACCCGTTGGAACTGTAAGTGAGAAAATACCCTGATTATCCTTTCCGCGATTGTGACACTCCATAGAAACAATTGCACGAATTTCATCTACTATATTTCTATTCTTAAACAGAGTAAGGCGTTTTTCTAGAAGAAAAATGAAATTTTCCCAGGCAGGATATTGACTATTAAATCGCAGGGCTGCATCATCAGGTCTTTCAAAATCAGCAGTATCTGTTCTGTCTGCGTCTAAAAGACAGCTGAAAATATATCTTGTAAGAAGTCCTCGTTGAAAATTATGAGTAACCTTTGTAATACGTTTAATTTTTTTCTCAGCATCTTCAAATTCATGTATCAAATCAGGTACAATAATAATTTCATGAATTCTACTAAGAATTGGTTTCTCACAATTTTCTACAACTTCTGTATAGTGAGTTTTATTATCATTTTTTCCAATACGAATAGAAAATTTATCCAGCCCATCAGGAGAAATACAGTCAAGAAGACCTGAGTGATGAGAGGCTATTGAAAGTGAAACAATCTGAGCGATAAGACTTCTTACAGATACTCCTTCCTGTAATTTTTGCCAGACATGCTGCGCTCCTGCTGTAGAATGATCAATTTTACCTTTTTTCCCATTGGCATCAACATACTCTTCTGCATCAGGGTCGATATTACCAAGTGCTGAATTAATATAATGCTGAAACTCCTGACTATACTTACCAAGATCGTGTAATAAACCGCAAAGCTCCCCTATTAATGGCAACCCAATTTTACCAGTAGATATTCTTGCAAGTTTAGAAACTGCTATAAGATGTTCAGAAACTGATTGTTTTTGCCCATCTTTATCCCGTTGATGCGCTATTATATTATATATTTTACTCTTTTTTTTCAAACCGTCTACCTTTTTATTCTATCCTACCCCACCCCTGTTGCACCTACTGCAACAGATACGAAACAAAAACTTAAATTCCATATATTTTATACATTTCTTTTATTTCCTCAATAAACCGCTGCCGCAAGTATTCCGGCTCAAGGATTTCCACATCCATACCCCATCCGCGAATCCATGGGTACATCTCTTCGGGTTCGGAAATTTCAAAAACTACAAGAACCCCTCCATTATCTAAATCTGATATTTCCTGGGAGGTATGCCATTGGGACTCCCTGACCCGTCCTGCAACCCTCGAGGAAAATTTCAATTTAACCGGTACCGGATTGCCTTCCTTAAACCAGATGCTCCAGGCCTCGCTTAATTTTCTTTCCACTTCAAGGTTATCAGGAATCTCGAATTTTTGTTTCTGGGAAGTGACACTTTTTATCCTGTCTATACGGAAAAGACGCAACTTTTTCTCATGTTTTTGATAGGTGAGTACGACAAAAGTCCCACCCAAACGATTTGGTAGGATGCTTATAATTCCTACATCATATAATCTGATCTCTTTATGGGTTGGGGAGTTGTATTCCAGCCTTACAAGCTCATGTTTTATCCATGCCTGGGTTAACCCTTCGAGAGCGGACAGGAAGGTTTTATCAACAATTTGCCTGTTCCCATCCAGTTTATCAGCATCATGAATCATCACTTTGCTTAATGAAGGGGAGACTTTCTGTATGGCAGCCCCAAGTTTACGGATGGCCGAAGCCGCATAAGGACTGTGTCTGTCCAGGGTATCTGTTATCAGCTTACAGGCAAGATATACGTAAACTGCCTCGTAAGATGAAAAGGTTATTGAATCCAGCGAATAACCATCGAAAAAGGTGAGTCCGCCTTCATCGTCCTCAGTTAAGGGATAAAGAACCGAAATCTCATTAATATCCCTGCCGATTGTCGATCTATGCACTCCAAGCCGTGTAGAGAGCTCTGAGCGTCTAATGCCCGGACGGCTTAAAATAATACTTTCTATCTGTAATAATCTTTCTGCCCTGGAGACCCCTGTTTTCAAAACAACCCCTTGCTATACTATGTAAGCAACAAAAAGCTAACATTATAAGAAGTCACCAATAACCGCAACTGAAACATGCTGATTATTTCCAACTCTCCCCGGAATCGTTTTAGTGAGGAACTGTGGCAATTACAATAATATCAGATTTTTGACAATTGCCTTTTACTCAATCTCATCTTTCGTAATATTATACCAATTTACTGATTATAGCAAAAAAATTTCACAAAAACATCTGCAATGCTTCATATGCTTTAGCTGAATCACTACGGTTAATGACAAAAGTTAATTCATTCATGGTTGAGACCATTTCAAGAACATTAATATGTTCCCATGCAAGTTTTCTTACCGCCTCATAAATGACACCCGGTGTATAGAGAAAATCACCCGAAAAAATCACTGTTAGAGCAACCAGATCAGTTTTATGATGCAGTATCGTCTCCCCTGTCAGCATTTTGTTTAGTTCTGCAGAATACTTCTGACTGATTGCTATACCCACCTCATTACTGCCAATAGTTACATTCAGGAAATCGCCTTTTTCAAGCGCAACCAGCTGATAAAGTTTGGTCAATTTACTTAAAAGTGTTGCTCTTTTTTCAATATTTATATCGAGTATATTTGTCTTGATGGTAATTTCATAACTAATTTCAGTGATATTTAATTCTTTTTCTTTTTTCTTCAACTCGCTGCCATATCGCCTGAGGGCCATTACCACAGCTGAATTCTTTACTTCTCCATCATAAAACTTCTCAATCTCCGGAAGTAAAATATCTGCCAAATTCCCAAAACTAATTATACCTCTGGCCATTGATTCATGGATAAAAGGTTTTGTTTCAATAATCTTTTTTACAATACTGCTAATGGTTTTCAATTACACATCCTGTTACTATAAGAACTTTATGTTATTATAGTATCAATAGGAGGAAAATTGCAACTGATAATCACATAAGAAACAAAATATTGCTGCTCCCAAAAATTCATAATTTATGATAGTATAGTACCATATATTACATTCTACAAAAAGTATTGGAGATAAAAATATGCACTGTCCACATTGCGGGAATATGGATGATAAAGTTCTGGAATCCAGACAAAATTCCAGTGGTTCAACCATAAGAAGAAGGCGGGAGTGTCTAAACTGTCATTACCGTTATACTTCATACGAAAGAATCGAAGAAAAACCAGTTATGGTTATAAAAAGGGACGGCAGACGCGAGCCTTTTGATATTCTCAAACTTGAAAAAGGAATACAGACTTCACTGGAAAAAAGAGATATAAGTCAAAGTGTTGTTGAAAATCTTATACATGAAATTGAAGATATCTCAATGATTCAAGCTGGAAGCAAACGAGAAATTAAATCACATGATATTGGGGAGCTTGTCCTCCATAAGTTATATCAAGTTGACCCTATTGCGTATGTTCGGTTTGCCTCTGTATATAGGATGTTTGATAATATTAGCCAGTTCCTTCATGAAATTGAAAAATTATCAGTTCCAAAAAATAATAATAGTTAGAGACTTTAAAAGTTTCCACTTTTTCTTTACAAAACTCTACGATTAAATGCTACGCATTAGTGTTTACAGACATCCTGGAGTTTTGCCTCTGCAAAACCCCCAAGATCAAATGCTGTTAAGCATATTCCTACCCTATACATATCCTGGAGTTTTGCCTTAGCAAAACTCCCAAGATCAAATGCTGTTAAGCATTTTCCTACCCTATACATATCCTGGAGTTTTG
>JABMQR010000044.1 GCA_013202335.1 Bacteroidota bacterium | reverse complement strand
GGAATAGATCTGGAAGAATGGGATGAAGGGAATATTATTATAGAGCTTTCAGAAGTTGAAGTTCGAGAATAGTTTCAAAATCCCTGCATTATTGGAGATATAAAAATATGAAAAAAAACGGACAAATTACTTTACAGGGAAGCTCCCTTTACCAAAATTAAAATTCCGTATTCCTAAATCAGTTCAATAAGAATCAGGTGATGCATAGGATACTTCGATTAGTGAAGTTTTTTTTATCAGAAATCAATTACAGTAGATATTCTTTTTCAAGTGCTTCGTGTATTGTGTTAATCGCATTTTTTTCTAGTTCACAAGAATAATCAGGATGATATATACCAGGATATCCCAACAAATTCATCGCAGCAGTAAATGCAGGAAACACTCCCAAGCTAACAAACGTATCTCTTATACGCTTAATAGAATCCAGAAATTTAGCAGCAGCAACTGAATCATCAGCCTCTAAAGCCTTATATAACCTATTAGTAAGTGTCGGCGTACAGGCAAACATGCCCTCTAGCTGTTTGGAAATGCCATAACTATAAACAACATCAAAAGTATCAAGGCCACTGTACATAATGGAAAACTGATTTTCGCTTTCAGTCTCTTTTAACATATTGCCCAGTACTCTAGCTAAAACGATATCAGCACTCTTAATACCGTGTACATTAGGAATCGTACGCATTATTTTTGCTGCAGTTTCAATAGATATTTTGGTTTTCGTAACTGCGGCCAGATCATACATATAAATAGGATATGGAGATTTTTCAGCAACAGCTTGATAAAATAAGTAAACTTCACCCTGACTCAGCGTATTGTAATAGGGCACTGTTAGCACAACTCCATCAATTGGCAGGGACTTTATACTCTCTATTCTATCAAGAACCCTTGAAATAGATGTATCCATAGCACCGACAAACATCGGACACCTACCTGCCACAGCTTCAGCTCCCTTCTTGGCAATCTCTGGATAATCTCTATTTCTGATATATGCCTCAATTCCCATAGAACCCATGATAAAAACACCAGATGCGCCAGCAGCTATCTGGTCATCAATCTGTTTAGAAAAACTGTTACCGTGCAAGGACCCATCAAGATTGACTGGTGTTCCAAGCGCTGTATAAAAACCACTTGATAATTGTGTATTCATCATTCTTCCACCTTTGTTTTTTGTTTTTTTACGCTTTTATATACCGATCTGCCTCGAACCCAAGTCTGTTTAACTTTCAGATCCAGATCCAAATGCAAAATGTCAGCATCAAATCCGACTGCAATATCACCTTTTTGTCCATATACATTTAGAACTTTAGCCGGGCTTGTAGAAGCCATGGTCAAAGCTGTTTCAAGAGTCCCTACTCCAAACTTCATGACATTGCACACAGCCAGATCCATAGTCAGGCCACTACCATGAAGGCTTCCGGGATATCTAGACTTCTCCGTTCCTCTTGCAGGTCCCCCTGGGTAGGCAAAGATTATTTCATCTCCTCCGAAACCGGGATAGATACCCGGGGCTTTACCCGCACCTATATTGGAATCAGTAATTAAACATACCTTTTCAGCAGATTTACACAATAACGCAAGTTTAACTGCAATAGGATCTACATGTACTCCATCAAGAACAAAATCAACTGAAATTTTTGGATCCTGGAGAATAGCTTCTATTGATCCGCAGGGTCGTACCCCAGGATCGGTCTCTTCCGGAATATAAAAAACGTCATAAAAATGAGTTGCATGGTTAGCACCCAAAGCTATAGCCTTTTGAGAATCTACTACACCGGCTTGCGTGTGGGTTATAAAAATTGGTTGATCCATATTAGCCATAATAGATTCCAGATTTGGTATTTCCGGAGAAATGGCAAAAACAACGAGGTAAGGCTTAAGAGCCTCTTTGATTCGAAGAACTCGTTCCGGAGTTTTATCTATTAATCCATCGGGATTTATTGCTCCGGTTAAAGCTAGATATGGACCTTCCATGAAAAAACCAAGATACTCAGCTCCCGGAGCATCTGCTGTTGCCAATTCATGTAAGAAGTTCTCTTCCTCCTGAGGATCATGCGGAAGTATTGACGGTAGAAATGAAGTTACACCAAACTTCGGTAAACATTTAGAAATTGACTCCAAGGATTCCTTACCAGTATCGATTAGATAGTCCAAGAAGCCATGAATATGCATATCTATATATCCTGGAGCAAGTATTTCTCCATTCAGATCAATTTTTTCCCTTGCTGTTATATTTACGACTGAAGAAGAGGTGACGTCTACAATCTTCCCATCCTGAATGAAAACATTATAGTTTTTTAACAATTTCCCCCTGTGGAATACTGTTGCATTATAGAAAATAGTATCGAACAATTACAATCTCCTTTACTAAAAGATATCCTAATTAAATTTGTTTTACCGCACAGCTGTAAATTTTTTACTGATAACATATCGAAAAACTGGAGGTAGCTCTCTGATTTTATGACTATACAATAGCTTTTCAAATCAGAATTTATATGCACACTGTATCATGCCATGCTGTAATACAATTCTCCTCAAGAATTAACACGGTTTTTTCTTAACACCCTTATTAGTTATCATGACCTTCTATTTTAAATGACTGTATCTTGAGATAAAATCAACGTCGCACCCTGGCCAAGTATGTACGCTGTCCGGTTCTCGACGATCATCAATAACAATTTCAATTGGCTTAAACGGGGGTGCTTCAATTCGGATTGTACTGTTTGCTTCAAACAGATTTCGCTCATCAATAACAACAGGAGCATTAGAAGGACCTAAGCAGATAATATCGCCTCTACGAAAGGCTATCAACTTATTGCATTCACGTAGCAGTCTTTCTCCATCAAACAGCAACTCTTTCTGATTGAAAGTAGCTACTTTTACTTCGTTGATAAAGAGATTAAGAGAGAGCTTTTGCAATGGAGAAATTTTCTCGGGTGGAATTATTTCTTTCCCTTGTTGTCGGGAATTATCAATTAAGTACCCATAATCCCTACTGAGATGCACATCTCGAACCCCCATATGCTTCAAGTCCTTTATTAATGCGTTATCCCATATTCCCAAACCCAAGCTGTATCCAATTAATACATCTTTGTTCTTTCCTACCTCACGAACTTGCACGTCACGCCCTATAACAGCAACCAGTTCAGCATGCAAATGCAACTCTTTCTGCCAAGGAAGCAGAATTAATTTCTTGTCTCCAGCAAATGCGATGGTTGTGTCCACTGATGGTACAAGTCCCGGATAATCTTTTTCAACAAGTCCATAATGCGCAAACACACCACTACCGTTATAATCAATTATCCCAACATTGGATGGTACAGGAAATTCAGAACGATTTAATATCATAAATTCTTTCTCCATTTTGTTAGTTGAGGTACATGCGTAATGAGCCGATTTTTTCACAGGTTGTCTGAACCCAGGAACCCTGTGGAATATCATCCCAGAATTGGTACCCGTCATATCCGATGGAGGCAGTGGAGAGCATATCACCCGGTTTAAGCGTCATCAGTTTGCTCATAAATGCATATGTATCTTCAAACCGAAATGTGGAAGCACCACTGCTTACCATTTCATTAAGGCGGATATCTTCATAGAATTCTTCTGCACTTATCATAAGTGAATATGGATCAGGAATTTCATCCTTTGTTACAATCCATGGTCCGACCGGAGTTGATGGTAGACTGTTACCATAGTAGGAGTCTACAAACATGAAATCTCTGAAAATAAGGTCAGCCCTAATTTTTTCCATACCCCATTCATCATAAAAAACCGGATGAGACAGCCCTGCATGATCTATCATCATTGTGTAACCAAAAATATGATCCCTGATCTTTTCTTTTGGGATATCCTTACCTTTCTTTCCAATAACAGCAACAAACTCCGGATTACATCCAGCGCCTAGATGTGTACACTTCTGATTGTGTCCGATCAAATTTTCCGTATATCGACGTTCCCATATTGGATGTTCCGGTTGTATGCCTTTAACCACCCTGGAAAACAGACAAGAATTACCCCGTTGAGTAAAGAGCCTTCCCTCCGGATAGAATGGAGGTAAGAACGTTGTCTTATCGAGATCTCTCCAGACACCTTCAAACTTTTCAGGGTGCCTCACCACCATATTCTGCAGCCTGTTTCCGACTGCCATTGCAGAATCTCCAGATGCTACAAAATCAACTAATTTCTTTGGCTGCGGTGTTTCTTTCATCAGTTCAACAGCTCTCGGTATATCCAACCATCGAGTTCCTAAAACCAGACCGTATGCAACTCCCCTATCTGTCATAAATGTTCCAATTTTCACTACCATCTCCCTAATTTCATCGGATTGAGATTAATCCTCACTACCTAATGTTATTTAATCCCTACTTTGAAGTCTAATATTGTAAATCGTGTATGCAAATTTTCATTTTTATGTAATTACATATTTTTCAAATGATTTTTAACAAATTTCATAAACATATCGAGCTCCTGGTAATTTGTATAAAACGAGGGATCAACTCTAATACCTTGTTGAAAGCAACCACAATATATTCTCTCATTTTCCAGACGTTTATGGAGATTCTCCGGATCCTTTATTTTGAAAAAACAATTCCAGAACGTTCGTTTTTGTTGCTAGGAGTCAATACATCTATATTCAACTTCTTAAGTTCATCTATAAGATAGCCTATCACATCACTAATTCTATCTGAAATAAACTGCCGTCCAATTTGTTTCACCAGTCGTATACCAGCAAGAGCTCCAACCACTCCTACTAAATTTGGTATTCCACTCTGAAAACGTTTTGCATCTTTATATAGGTTGCATCTGCGCATATTTCCATCAGCAATATTAGATGCTGCAAACCAGCCAACATCAACACGTAATGCATTTTATAGTGGACAAACCTGCCCCTAAGAGAAACTCCCCCCTGTCTTTTTTTTATGTACATTCATCTTTTCCTTAGTATTGGGTTAGTAAAAATAACGGC
>JABMQR010000043.1 GCA_013202335.1 Bacteroidota bacterium | reverse complement strand
CCACAGAAAGTGCCGCAGAAAATATACCGCCTGAAAAGGTAAGGGTGAAAAGGTGAGGTAAGAGCTCACCGCCTATATGGTAACAGATAGGGCATGGCAAACCTCATCAGGAGCAAAATCAAGCAGCAGAAGGTTGTTCGCCTAATATCTGCGGGTAGATTGCTAGAATGTATTGGTAACAATATATCTAGATAGATGGTCACCAAAGACAGAACCCGGCTTATAAGCCTGTTATTTTTTTTAAAGTGTGTATGAATAATATGATGGTATCAGTTCGAAATTTGTATAAATTATCTTTTTTCTCATTATTTGTAATATTTTTTTTAGTGAGTATAACCAGCTGTCGACAAGAAGCAATAATTACACCCAATAGTGCTGCGACCACAAATCAAGTGCTTTGGGATAATAAAGATTATGTTGAGATATTCAATTCTATGAATTATGATGAAAACTCAATTGATATTTCTCAAAATGATTTACTCTATTATGGGTTTTCTACGTATTACCTATTTATTGAAACAGGGATAACTGATTATCTCATTCAAACGAAATCTGCTCTTGAAAGATTCAGACTTTTATATGGTGAAGATGCAGAAGTCAAATTATTATCGGAAGTACATAAAGCACTATCCCTTACTTACTATTATCTTGGGCAGTATGATAGTGCTACTGCTAATGCAGAAAAAGTACTCTCTTTGGAGATTGCAGACAGCAGGGAGATACAGATAATACTTGGTTTATCATATTATTTATCTGAAGACTATGCACAATCCCTAATAGAATTATCAAAAATTAATAACCCGTCATTTTCACTTAATCTGCTTTTATACAATCTTTCTGAAAAGTCTGATATGCATTCTCAACTGATTGAATATCTCCATTCGGCTTCCGAAATTTCTGTAAATGAGTTAGAACAATATATTTCAAAAATACTCCTGGTTAATTACTATAATTCAAATGATCAATACGATACCGCATTGGATACGCTTGATTTATTACAAAATAAGATCTCTTCTCCCTATTTATTGAGTTCTCTTTACTATCATCTTGGTATTAGTTATTCTGAACAAGGGGATTATATTGAAGCCAGAACTATGTGGAATCGATCTCTGGAACTAAATACTGACAATTCCTACACGCTGGATAAACTATCTAAATGAATAAAATTATAAAACCTGAAATTGATCTTAAAGATGCTTTACTTCTGGTAAATCAGCCAGCAAGATATATAGGAGGAGAATACCAGCTTAAAACTGTGACTCCTTCAAATACTGATTATAGAATCGGACTTTGTTTTCCTGATCTTTATGAAATTGGCATGTCAAATAATGCTATGCGGATACTCTATAATTTAATTAACTACATAGATGGTATAAGTTGTGAGAGGGTATTCGCTCCGGCACCTGATTTTGAAGCTTTACTTAAAGAGAGAAATATTCCCTTATATACACTAGAATCCGGACTACCTCTGGAAAGTTTGGATATGCTTTGTTTTACTGTAGGGTATGAGCTTAGTGCTACAAATATCCTCAATGTCTTAGATCTTGGAAATATACCGATACACAGTAAAGATAGAACAAATAATCATCCTGTTGTTATAGCAGGAGGTCCTGCTATAACAAATCCCTTACCATTTAGTAATTTTTTTGATGCAGTCTACCTTGGAGAAGCAGAATCTGTTTTTCCTGAATTATTGCAGGCAGTAAAAAAAATTGCGCTGGAAACTAAAAAACGTATCGATATTGTTAAACATATACAAAGTTACGACTGTATTTGGCATAAGGGCAAGAAAAAAGCTACACGCTCAATTTTTCAGTCTTTTCCTGATGAACAGCATGCAGAGTTTACGTATTATACTGTTCCCACACTAAAGCCTGTACAGGATCATGGAGTTGTTGAAATTATGCGTGGGTGTCCAAATGGCTGCAGATTTTGTCATGCAGGGGAATTATACAAACCATACCGACAGCGATCCTTTAAAGAGATTCAGATGATGGCCAATCAAATGGTCAGTGAATTTGGTTACAGAGATATAACTCTCTCTTCACTTTCTTCAGGTGACCATCCCGATATTCTTGGGATTACTTCTAAATTAAATGATGAATATAAGAATAAACATGTTTCATTATCTTTACCATCTTTAAAAGTTGACGGATTTTCACTCTCTATATTAGACCAATTATCTATTGTAAGAAAAAGTGGGTTAACTTTTGCTATAGAGACACCTGTTGCAGCATGGCAAAAAAGTATGAATAAGGAAGCCCCCATTGAAAATATTATCCATATAATTCATGAGGCTAAAAAAAGAGGGTGGAAACTGGCAAAATTTTACTTCATGACAGGACTTCCCTTTGTTGATAAAGATCAGGAAATTAAAGAGGTAACGGACTTTATTAGTAGAGTTAAGAATGAAACCCGCATACAACTAAATATTAATATTGGAACTTTTATTCCAAAACCACACACCACATTCCAGTGGGCACCACTTTTTAAGCCGGATGAAGCCTTAGCCCATTTACAAAAAATGAAGCTTTCGCTGATGTCCACAAACCGAAATATTAAAGTTAACTATCATGACCCTTATATCTCTTTTATTGAAGGAATGATAAGTAGGGGTGATGAGAGAGTAGGTGATGTTATATTTGAAGCTTTCAGAAAGGGTGCCAGGCTTGATGCCTGGGATGATTACTTAAATAAGGATTTATGGTTAGAAATCATACGTTCCTGTGACTGGAATATTTTAAGTGAAATTTGCCGGGAACGAGATTTAAATGAAAAACTTCCATGGGACTCTGTTAAATTAGCCTCTTCCAAGTCATATCTCAGAACAGAATATGAGAAAGCCTCACGCTCTGAGAAAACTGATATTTGTACTCTTGATTGTGATCATCAGTGTGGGGTATGCAGTAACCCAAAAGATATTAATCCTATAAATTCAGTTGATTCTGAGACAACGATATCCTCTGATAGTAAGAAAAATATTACTACAGATGATTTACCTTCGGAGAAAGTTAAGTTTCTTATACAATACCAAAAAAAAGGGAAATCAATCTACTTTTCCCATATTCATGTAATGCAATTGTTTGAAAAAACTTTTCAAAGAACTGGTATTAAACTCTCTTTCTCTCAGGGTTATAATCCTAAACCTATATTAGAGTTTGCCCAGCCGTTACCGCTTGGAATTGCAGGAAAACATGAACTTCTGTCAGCTGCTTTAGAATTCCCTGCAGGGATACAGCCGGATAGTAACGAGCTTATAAATTTGTTGAATGAAAAACTCCCGGAGGGCTTTATTGTTGATCAGATAATAGAAATTACCAATAATGTAAAAAAATCTCTCTCAGCTTCATATTATGCGTCTGAATACACAATTACAGGACTTGATGATACTGGTAGTGCTCTTATACAAACATTAACTGAAGAGAATGACAATATTTCAATTTTAGAAAAAAGTAACCAATCTTTAACGCTATTAGTACATGAACCTGATACTAATAAATCAGATAAAGGCATTAGCAGTGGGAATCTTATGAAGTTGATCGGTTCTTATGTACCAAAATATGAATTTCTAAGTAAATATAATGTGGTAAGAAATTGTCTGTATGTACAAAACATGCAGGAATATGTATCCTTTTATTCGATTTAGGCCCCATTTATTTTTTTTGCTTTATCCCAGTATGTATCCATTAACTCTAAATCATTATCAGATTCCAGATCAATTCCATCTTTTATCATGAGATCTGCCATTATGGTAAACCGGTTTTTAAACTTAGTATTTGTTCGAAAAAGAGCTTCATCTGGATCGATTTTAAGAAATCTTGCATAATTAATTAATGAGAAAAGTATATCGCCAAATTCATTTAAGATTTTATCTCTATCAGAATTATTTTCAACTTCAATTGATAATTCATTAAGCTCTTCACGAATTTTCTCATAAACTTCACTTGAGCGTTCCCAATCAAACCCATACTTTTTTGCTTTTTTCTGAATCTCTACAGCCTGCAATACATTCGGCATTGAAGCAGGTATAAATGCAAATACATTCTCTTTGTTCTTTTTACCTTCAATATTTTCTTTTATCGAATTCCATAATTCAATAACTTCTCCAGGATTTTCTGCAGTTACTTTCTCAGCATAATCGTTTCTAAAAACATGTGGGTGTCTTCTTACTAATTTTTCTGAAGTATTATCCAATACCTGAGTTAATGAAAAATGATTCATCTCTTCGTGCATAATTGTCAGCATGGAAATTACCAGATACATATCTCCAAGCTCCTCAGCACATTCCTCAATATCTTTTTTAATAAATGCATCAATATATTCATACGATTCTTCAATGAGATTTTTATAAAATGTTTCAGGCGTTTGATCACGATCCCAGGGGCAACCCTCTGGTGATCTAAGCATTTTTAAGATCTCATATAAACGATTAAATGCAGACTCATGTGAAGTACTGCTTGAATAGTATATTTCCTTGTTGTTTTCAATGGATTTATTCATTTTACTTGTGTTTCCTTACATTAGACAGAATATACATTATTTAAAGTTATAAATTAGTTTTAATAATTTTGAAGTTCTACACTTCCTAAATATGCAACTGCTGCATCAGCAATAATACTATCATGATCTATTTCATAAGATGGTTCCTTTGCATAATATGAACCAAATATATGGAGATAATAAAATACATCTGTTGTAATGTTTTCAGATTCTTCATAGTCATCTGTGCTAAGAATTATTGATTCTTTCCCACTTCCAACTGTATAACGAACCAGCCTGCCATTAGATAACAAATCTATAGTAGAATCAGTTGTTAAATATAATGAAAGATCTAAGAAAATATCATCACTAACTGCAGATGCATCAATCCTTCCATCCAGTGAGGTGCTTCCGGATAATGAAGCCAGAACGTCATCAATATTAATTGATGGTAATGTGTATGTATTGTCTTCACCTATTTTAAATATATACAAATCATAGATTTCAGCATCTATTTCAACATGTTGAGGATTATTATAGGAAGTTGTATTAATTAGCTTTAAATTAGCAGGATTGCTTAAACTAATTGTTTCACTATTTGTATAGCAGTAAAATATATTGATTCCATTATTTGTATATATATCATCAATAGTTAAAATAGAAAAATCCAGAAAATTATTTGTTGATTCTACATTTATAGGACCTAAATAGTTATTTGATTTTATATAAGTTTCAACAATAAAAGGATTTTTAGGCAGACCACAAGATAGAAAAAAAATGGAAGCAAACAGAACCAGCATCAAAAAGGCTGATAAAGTTTTACTTCCACTACTCTTCATAATTGTAATAAATTTAAGCACTTTTATAGTATTACTCCAGCGCAATTAATCTACTTACGGCCAATTTTGCCCACTCACTGTTTGGATACTCTGTTGATAATTCACGATAAGATTCAATTGCATTATCAGCTTCGCCCATAACCTCATAAATCCTGCCTATACAGAATTTTGCATGAGGAGCTTCAGAGGATCTGTCACCATAGTTCTCATACACCATTTGATAGTATTTAACAGCATTATCCTGATCACCTAATAACTCATAACAAACTGCAGCATTCATTGCCGAAGATGCTGCCAGGTGTGATTCAGGATAGTCTTCAAAGACCTGTATAAATAAATCAACAGCCGATTTATAGCTTTCCTTATGGTATTCTACAGAAGCCAGCGTAAATAAAGCACGTAATTCAGGATATCCTTTTCTGGTAGAATCAATAAACTGTGATAAGTCATCTTGTAATTTTAGATATACATTTTGACTCTCTTCTTCTGTAAGTTCTGCAGTATTATTCACCCAGTTTGCATATTCATCATGAAACACTTCTACTTGAGCTGTTTTTTTATCAAGCTGCTTATTTAGTGCACTTACCGTAATTCCAAAAGCAACTACAGCAATAATAATAATACCTAATATAATAAGAAGTGTTATACGGTTACGTGATATAAATACAGATATAATCTCTGTTCTTGTTTTTTCAGTTTTCTTTTCTGCCATGCTTTCTTGTACTCCGGAAATTATGTAATGAAATTATTTATCAGACCCCTGATCTTTCTCTTTTAACAGATCAGCAAAAGTAAAGGTATTCTCATTCTCATCATTATGAATATACTTAGACATTTCACTTTGCTGAGAATTTCTCAAATAATCTTTAATGGATAATGAGAGTTTTTGAGCATTAATGTTTATGTCTGTTACTAATGCAGTTACTTTATCACCAGCGGTGAATTTACCAAGAACAGAATCTTCAAATTCCTCATCAGGTCCGACTAAATTAAATTTTGAAATCAACCCTTCAATTCCGGCTATAACTTTTACAAAAACACCAAAGTCAGTAACACTTGTAACCTCTCCGGTTATAACGCTGCCTCTTGGATATGACTCTTTTAACGTTTGCCATGGATTACCTTCAAGTTGTTTAACACCAAGTCTGATACGCCTATTTTCAGGTTCCACTCTTGTTATTACAACTTCAATAGAATCACCTTCATTACAAAAGGATTTGATGTTCTTTGTTTTTCTGGTCCATGAAATATCATCTACATGAAGAAAACCATCAATACCTTCTTCTAAATTAAGAAATGCACCAGCATTTGTAATTTTAACAACTTCAGCATTTAATCTCATGCCTTCAGAAAATCTTTCTGCTATTGTTTCCCAGGGATTATTAGTAACTTGTTTCATACCAAGTGAAATCTTTTTTTCACCAGTATCATAACCAAGAATTTTCGATCTAACAGTATCACCAATACTTACAACTTCGCGTGGATGTGAAACTCGTTTAACCCAAGATAACTCTGAAATATGAGCAAGGCCTTCAATACCCTCTTCAAGTTCAATAAAAACACCAAAATCAGTTATTTTAGTTACTTTTCCATCAACAACATCATCAAGTTGGTATCTTTCTTCAAAAGACACCCAGGGATCTTCAGTAAAATGTTTTAATGAAAGATTTATTTTTTGCGTCTCTTTATCAATATGAATTACTTTAAGGTTTATTTTATCACCTTTTTTTACATAGTCTTTAGGTCTTGTAACATGACCCCAGCTCATATCATTTATATGAAGCAAACCATCAAAACCACCAAGATCAACAAATGCACCGAAGGAGGTAAAACTTTTTACAATTCCTTCAATTTCATCTTCAACCTGAACTTTTGAAAAGAACTCTTCTTTTTTAACTTTAATAGCTTTTTCTAAAAATGCCCGACGGGACAATACAGATTTAAGTCTTGTTCCAGTATGCAGCTTATCAATAATAAAGAAATCTTTGATTCCAATATAATCTTCAGGCTCCTCTACTCGCACAAGGTCAGCTTTTGATAATGGGCAAAAACCCTTTAAATCATACATCAAATCAATTTCAAAACCGCCCTTGATTACTTTTGAAAAGGTACCTTCAACAGGTTCCTGCTTTTCAGCAGCATCTCTGAGACGTTCAGCTCTGATTTTAAGATCTGCTTTCTGTTTAGAAACGACGACCTGGCCACCCTTTCCTTCCTTACTTACAAATACAACACTAACAGTTTCCCCAACAGTTGGGATTTCTGTAAATTCTATAATAGGAATTCTGCCTTCTGATTTATAACCAACATCGACAAATAT
>JABMQR010000042.1 GCA_013202335.1 Bacteroidota bacterium | reverse complement strand
GGAGTGTACTGAGGACCTTATGCGCTCTACAAAAGATGGTAAAGCACTCTATATGCATTGCCTTCCAGCTGATATTTCTAAAATTAGCTGTGAAAAAGGTGAAGTAGAGGCCTCGGTATTTGACAGATATCGAATACCATTGTATAAAGAAGCTAGTTACAAACCGTATATTATTGCAGCGATGATCTTTTTAAGTAAATTTAATGATCCGGCTGATAAACTTGTTAATATTATGGGGTCTGGTGTAAATCGGATTCTATAATTATGAAGGTTGTTGAAACCTCCATAACCCAAACCCCTGCCGGCTGTCCCCGCAGCCGGCTTTTTTACCAAAACGGATAGAAATTAAGTTTCTAACCGGCTGTTCGCAGCCGGCTTTTTTAACCGAGAACAGAAAAATCGAGACCTCTTTTGTTATTTGATTAATTTTACAAATTTTCGTAGAATTTGCTGTTTATAAACACTTCTACCAGTTCAGGATCAAACTGTTTATTTTTATTTTGCACTATTTCAAGAAGGGCATTATCAAGAGATAGACTTTTTCTGTAAGATCTGTCACTGGTCATAGCATCAAATGCATCTGCCAAAGTAACTATTCGTACCAAAAGAGGGATTCTGTCACCTGACAAACCATCAGGATAGCCTGTACCATCAAAACGTTCATGATGATTCCGAACTATTGGTGTATATGGAGTAAACATATCTATATGCTTCAGGATTTTTTCACCCGTCTCAGGGTGAGATTTGATAAGACTATATTCACTATAAGTTAATTTCCCCGGTTTATTTAAGATGTTTTCAGGTATTCCAATTTTCCCTATATCGTGAAGCAGGCAGCCTCCCTCTAAAATTGTCAAATCAGATTCGGATAAACTGATTTTTTTTCCTATAAGAAGAGCCAATTCACATACACGGTTGCAATGACCCTTGGTATATGGATCTTTTTGCTCAATTGTTTCTGAGAAAGCTTTTATAGTAGCCATAGTGGTACGCATTATCGTGTGATGTGCTTTACCCAGTTGTTCTTCCAGGAATTTCTGTTGATGGCTGCTGTTTTGAAGTTTTTCATTTTCAGCAGATTTTGCTTTTGATTTTTTTATTACATCATTTACCCTGCTGATAAGTTCGCTTCTCCTGACAGGTTTTGAGAGGTAGTCTTCAGCACCCTTACGAATTGCTTTCATCCCTGTGTCCAGATCGGTGAATGCAGTGAGCATTATAACCGGAATATAAGGGTATTTAGACTTTAAAATGCCCAGGAGTTCAAGACCCGAAATTCCCGGCATTTTAATATCAAGAACAATACAGTCAATTTCGTCTGATTTGATACTCAAAAGATCTAAAAGACTGTTTCCACTATCACAGATTGATACCACAAATCCTTCTTTTTTAAGTATTATCTGAAGTATTTTTCTTATTGCAGCATCGTCATCTGTTGCAGCTATATGATATGCCATAAAATTTATCTCCACCTATGGTTTCTTATTAAAAGGCAACTTGCAAATAAAGGGAACTTCCTTTTTGTATTGATTATAGTCCCTAAACAAAGCTGGGAATATATACAAGTCCTCAACGATGATAAGTGCTAGATTGCATAAGGTCAATACTACGGTAAGCACTAGTATCTCTCTATTTATAAATAAGCCATAAATAGAAGCGTTTAATAAAGTCATCCAGATAAAGCCTGGGTGACGGGAAAAACTGTATGTTCCTTGTTTATAGACAACTCTGGCTTTTTCATCGACAGATACTTTACCCTGTTTAATCTTGAGTGGAATTTCAAGCAGGACAGAATACAGCAGCAAAAGAAAGAGTGCGGGAATCAGTAGGGAATATAGAATTGTGAGCCATGCGGGAATCGTATTATTAGGTAGATAAATGATGAATATAAGTATATACGGGATGAGGATTATCGGATAACTTATATAAGTAATCCGGGTAACTGTTTTACTCTTTTTTATTTGGGAAAGATCATGAATAAGTAAAATAATGTATCCTGAAATAGATAGAAAAATTAATTTGCCTAAATCCATGTTTTTCCTGTAGTATGGTGAAAGCTGTTTTTATGAATACAGATATAAGGATATACTATGATTATTGATGTTTCTACCATTATTCCTGCTATGGCTTTCATTTTATATGTTTTTTTTGCACTATTCGGATTTCTTCAGTACAGCAAGGCCCGGTTTTACTGGTCTTTCCAGTTTTATGTACTAGCCATGACTGTCTGGAGTTTTGGTTCTTTTATGATGCATCTGAACAGTCCGGTACTTACCCCGCTTATCTGGAACAAATTCATGCTTGTCGGGATGCTGTCAGTCCCGTTTACCCTTATCCATTCTGTAGTCGACATTATGGAGCTTCATAAAAGAAATTTCAAAATTTTTATTAAACTCAGTTATACACTGGTTGCTTTGTTAATGTACTTTAATTTTAGCGGGACTATTGTTTCCAATGCCGGGGTTACACCGGATGGTCAGTTCTTTTATGAACTTGGACATGGTGCAATTGTTGCATATTCCATTAATTATGTTTATATAATTTGCACTTTTCTGTTATTAGCGTTTGATAGCAGAAAAAGCAACAGTTTGAGAGCCAGGAAAAGCAACAGCCCAAAAGTCAGGAAAAACCTTTTACTACCTCTTTTCGGAACGATTATTATGCTCATAGGGATACTGTTTAATCTTTTGCCTGCACTTGGGAAATATCCCATTGATATTCTTGCAGCGGGAATAAATGCAATTCTCCTGTTTTATACGATTTATAAATTTAAACTTATAAATTACTCTAAAGTTGCATTGCAGGTAATGCTCGTATTGATTTTATCAATAGCAGCAACATTTATTTATTACTTGCTTATCCTTTTGATTCAAGTATTAAATCCTGCTTTTGCCCCATATGATATTTTTCCCGTTGCCACAATTCTCGGATTTGCTACAGCACTCATTATTGCTCCATTACGTAATTTTATGGCTTATATTGTTGATAAGGTTATTATACCCAGGCGACATCCCTATCAGGCAACTATTCGTGAACTCAGCCAGAAACTTACTACAGTAATTGATTTAAACGAGCTGGGTGATGAAGTTGTTGTCAGTTTGAAACACGGTTTAAAAGCCGACTGGACCATATTTCTGGTCGAGGATATTAAAAGTAAGGACAATAATTTAAAACTGCTTTCTAATAATAACTGCCAAACAGAAACTAAGATTGGTGACACTGTTTATCTTGAGTTTAACGATCAACTACAGATTAAGATTGATCAACTGAAGTCAAGAGATGTCAGTTCTCTGATTTATCCGGAACAGAGAGAAGAGGCTTTCAAGATTAGTGAACAGCTGCCTTCAGCTGATATAGTTATTCCACTTATCTATAGAAAACGGATTTCAGGATATATAATTAGTAGTTTTCCGGAAAATAAAAACATTATATCAAAATATGAGATAGATGCTTTGGAAATTCTTGCAGCCCAATGCTCACTTTCTCTGAAAAATGCTCTCTCGTTTGAGCATATACGAGCCCAGGGTGATGAACTCTATCTTAGCAACAGTAAGCTGGAAGCTATATTTAATGGTATTGTTTCACCGATAGCGATGACTGATGTAGATTACACAATAATAGAAGTTAATAATGCCGCAACAATGTTTTTTGGGAAGATTCGGGAGAATTTAATAGGGAAAAAGTGTTACAGGGTGTTTTTTAATAGAACACGACCTTGTCCCTACTGCAAATCACTTGACTGTATTCATGGTGGAGGTATGACCGAATCTGAGGCTGAAGTAAATAATGAGATATATTCATTTCAGTTCAATAATGTACGTGTTCCTCAAAATCAAAAATTAGTTTTTATTGAAATTATAAAGGATATTACTGAGCAGAAACGACTGCAGGAGGATCTTGTACGAACTGAAAGGATGGCTGGTATAGGTACCCTGGCAGCAGGTATAGCACATGAACTTAATAATCCTCTGGCAGGTATAGCAGGGACTGCTGAAATAATTCTTTCAGAGGTGCTGGATGCTTCTCCTATCAAGGAATACGCTGAGGATATTTTGTCATACGCAATGAATGCGGCTGATGTTATTAAGGAGCTGGCTGTTTATACGAGAAAAGAGGAAAAGCAGCTTCAGGAAGTGGATTTGGTCAGAATTTTGGAATTTTCTCTCAGACTGGCAACCAGAGGTATTGATTCACATGAAATTAATGTAATCAGAAATTATCATGCACTTCCGCATATTAAGGCCAATGAGAGCGAACTGCAACAACTTTTTCTAAATTTAATAGTGAATGCTATTCAGGCAATGGATGGTAAGGGAGACTTGATACTTTCCTGTAATGAAGAAAATGGTTCTGTCTATATTACTGTAGAGGATACAGGCTGTGGGATACCCTCTGAAAATCTAAATCAGATTTTCACGCCATTTTTTACTACTAAACCACCTGGGACAGGTACAGGTTTGGGGTTGTCAAATTGCTACAGTCTGGTTGAAAAAATGTCAGGGAGGTTTCGGGTAAGGAGTACGGTCGGGGAAGGATCATCGTTTACCGTTATATTTCCAATAACCGAGGCTGGTAAAACTGCAATTCGCTTCAATCTAATCACAAATGATGAATCAGGACTGAATGATGTTTTCTTTCTCCAAAGAAAAGTTCTGATAGGGGAAAAAGGGTATATAGAGGAATCAATCCATCGTCCGTTTGATGAGGATGCGATGCACATTCTTGCTTACCGTGGGATTCACCCGGTTGGGACAGTATCACTGCTGCCGTCCTCAAAATTCTGGCCCCTTCCTGTATCGGAGTATTTTAATGTTGAGGAGTTGCTTGGCAAGAAAAACAGTGCAGAAATAATCAGGCTTGCTGTTCTCCCGGAGATGAGAAATACAACAGTTTCAATTGGTCTTATTATGCTTGTTTTTCTTCTGGCAAGGTCAATCGGGATAGATAAGCTGGTAATTGATATATTCAAGGACGATACAAAAACAATAAATTTGTATAAAAAATTTGGTTTTGTTGAAGTTGGTGACTATCATTCGCCGGCTGCAGTGACTGTTCTGGTTCGCCATGGGAAGACAACTATGGAGAAGGATAAAGACCGTCTCAAACGTTTTATAAAGCCTCTATACAGAAAGTTGATCACTATGTTTGACTTTGGTGAGTATACGCAGGATGTAATCCAGGAAATGGAAAAAATTATCCCACTGAATAGATAGCAGGCTTTATACATTAAATTTGTGTTGTATTATCCATTCCGTTAGGGAATCAGGTAAAAGTTTTCTTAGATCAGTACGAAGTTTTGCTCTTTTCCCGATACAAATCTGAGCTGGCGGTTTTCTTGCCTGGCTTGCTTTGTAGATGATCTGTGCAACTTCACTTGCCGATCTTCCTTTTCCAATAAATTTATCTCTTCTTTTTTTCATGCGAACCGCACTTTGGTAATAAGGTGAATTCTCATCAAGTGACTCTATTTGAGGTAATGTTGTTTTTACATAATCAAAATATATACTGGTAACATCAATATTATACTTTCTGACTTCTGATCGCAAAGAGAATGAATATGCATCAAGAGCAGCCTTTGACGCTGCATATAACGCTGAATAGGGTAAAGGTATTTTTGCGGCCAGAGAACTGATATGCAGAATCCTTCCGGATCCTTTATGTCTCATAAGTGGTAAATAGCTTTTATTTATCTCAATAATTCCAAAAAAATTTGTTCTGAAAATATTCATAGATGTTTCTGGGGAAATATCCTCAGCGGCACCAATCTGACTAATCCCTGCATTGTTTATTATTACATCAACAGGACCGGTTTTTGTTGGTAGTGAAGTTATAGATGTACTGTCATTTAGGTCTAGATAGAGTAGTTTGAAGTATTTGAAATTAGAATAAAGATTTATATTGTCATCAGGTTTTCTTGATGTCCCAAAAACCCTAAACCCATTTTTAAGGAAAAATTCGGAGGTTTTTGCACCAATCCCACGGGTTGCTCCTGTTATAAGGACTGATTTTTGCGTAGGATTTTGTAAAATCATAACTATTTATCCTGTAAAAAGGGAGATAAAAAACAAATTTTATCTCCCTGTAATAACAAACTTCTCTAGACAATTGTAAAAAATCAAAGATTATAAGAATTGCCTAAATTACCCGACAATCAATTTTAGTAGAAAAAGAACACCTACAATAATTGTCATAATATTTATTGCTTTTACTTTTCCGGTAAATAATTTTAGGAATATCCAGGATAGCATACCTACCATAATTCCATTAGCAATACTGTAGGAAAGAGGCATAACAATCAGAGTAAGGAATGCAGGGATTGATTCTGTATAATCACTAAAATCAATATCCTTGACCGGTGTTATCATAAAAAGACCAACAAGAATCAACGCCGGGGCAGTTGCAGCACCTGGAACCGCCAAAAACAGTGGAGAGAGAAAAAGTGCAACAATAAATAGTACGGCTGTACTGAGTGCAGTTAATCCGGTTTTTCCACCTTCTGCGACACCGGCAGAGCTCTCAACATATGTTGTAACAGTACTTGTTCCTAAGACAGCTCCTACAGTTGTACCAATTGCATCTGCAAGTAAGGCTTGTTTAACATTCGGGATATTTCCGTCTTTATCAATAAGCCCGGCTTTTGTGGAAACACCAATCAATGTTCCAACTGTATCGAACATATCCACAAAAAGAAATGTGAACAGAACAATTAGCATATCGAGAGTGAAAACCTGTGTAAAGTCAAATTTAAAGAATACTGGTGCTAGTGATGGTGGCAGCCAGCTTCCTTGTGGAGCACTTGTTGCGCCAAATGGAATTCCAATTATAGTGGTGGCAATAATTCCGATGAGAAGAGCACCACGTACTTTAAATGCCAGGAGAATTCCGGTAACAATAAGCCCTATTACAGCTAAAAGAGCTGTGCCTGATGTTATATCACCAAGTTCTACAAGAGTAACTCCACCGATAATAACTCCGGCATTCTGAAGTCCAATGAATGCAATGAATAATCCTATTCCAACAGAAATTGCCTTTTTAATGTTGGTCGGAATACTTTTTACTATTGCTTCCCTAATGTTAAAAATAGTCAATATAATAAAAATTATACCTTCAAGGAATACTGCAGTTAAAGCAAACTGCCATGAATAACCCATGCCCAACACAACAGCATATGCAAAAAAAGCATTTAGCCCCATACCTGGTGCCAACGCAAACGGCAGGTTCGCAGCAAAAGCCATAACCAGAGTAGCAATTGCAGCAGAAAGCGTTGTTGCTGTAAATACCGCACCAAAATCCATACCGGCATCCTGAAGTATCAGTGGATTGACGATAAGAATATATGCCATCGTCAGAAAAGTTGTGAGACCGGCTAAGATCTCAGTTTTGACAGTCGTGTTGTGTTCTTTAAGTTTGAACATTTTTTCCATCAAAATCTCCTTATTATTATTAGATATTTTATTTTACTATGATGTTCACCAGTTGTACAGTAAAATAGTCATACGTGTTGCAAATTGTTGCAATAGGAATTGTTGGGATCATCTGAATACGCAACTATAAAACAAAAATTATATTTTAATTTGATTCTCTATAAATAATAATTGAATCATTTTTATTGATCACTTTCAGTTTAGCCCCATACAAATCTGTTAGATTTTTACCTGTTAGTAAATTTATTGCTTTATCTGCCAGAAAATTTCTTCCTTCACGAAGCATAATAATGTAATCAGCTATATAAGCCGCGGAGGATGGATCATGAGTAGAATAAAGGATAGTCAACCCCCTCTTTCCAAGCCCCTGAAGAATATTTAAAACTTTTTCTGTATTCCCTGGATCAAGGCTGCTGGTAGGTTCATCCAGAAGGAGAATTTCAGGTTGTTGGGCAAGAGATCTTGCAAGCATTATCAGCTGACGTTCGCCACCGCTTAAGGAAGTAATACTTCGAGTGTGTAAATCCTGAAGTCCCACAGTTTCAAGTGCTTCGTATGCTATTTCAATATCTTTTTTCCCGGGTAAACCAAGTTGTGGAAGGTAGGGAGCCCGTCCGAAAAGTACATAATCCAAAAGCGTAAAAGCAAATTGCAGAGGTTCATTTTGTGGGACAAGACTAATAAGTTTGCTCCTTTCCCGGCGAGAGTAAGTGGATAAGTTTTTTCCTTTAACCAGTACTGTTCCCGTATTTGGTTTTTTCCATCCCAGAAGAATATCTATTAATGTTGTTTTTCCGGAACCATTTGGTCCCAGAAGAGAGGTTATTAAACCTTTTGGAATTTGTAATGATATGTCGTGGAGAACTGTTTTTGCAGAGTCTTGATACGTATATTTAATCTTTTCAAGGATAAATATATTTTCCATCATATAGTTTTCCCCAGACTTTTTCTTGATGTCAGTAAAATAATAAAAAGCAGGGCACCGCCAATACTGGTAAGAATACCCAGAGGCAGTTCACCGGCTAATAAAGACCTTCCAACGGTATCACAAATAAGTAAATATAGTGCACCTAAAATCATTGATACAGGTAAGGCAAACCGGGAGTCGGATCCTACAAGTTTCCTTGCCAAATGAGGGACGATTAAACCCACCCATCCTACAAGACCTGAGACTGATATTGCAGCAGCAGTTCCGGCCGTCGCAACAAGTAACAGCAAACGCTTCTCAAATACCGGTGAAATTCCGGCAGCATGTGCTGATCTGTCATCCAGAGAAAGCACATTTAGACGCCATCGATACAAGTACAGTATAGTTAAACTGATTATGCAGACAAGCATAATAGACAATAAATTATTCCAGTCTGCATCCCATAATCCACCAAGGAGCCAGAAAGTAATATCCTGTAATTCGCTCATCGGATCTGCAGTATATTTTAAAAGTCCCAGACCTGAAGAGAAGAGTGCTGAGACTGCAATACCGGCAAGAATTAACCTAAGTATCCATCCACCAAAATGGAATTTTGATGCAAGGGAAAAGGAGAGGATCAGGCCAATAACTGCAAATAATGCTGAGCTGATTTGTATAAGAATAGGAATATAACCAAATATAAGGATACTACCGGCTGCTCCGAATGCAGCTCCCTGGGAAACACCGAGAAAACCAGGTTCAACCAGAGGATTTGCAAAAAGCATTTGAAAAACATATCCTGATGATGCTAAAACAGCACCAATTAACAGTGCAGATAAAATTCGCGGAATCCTGATAATCCAGATTATTCTTAGAGCCAGATCATCGGTTAAAACATTTGTTGGAAACGAAAATCCTGCTTTTGGATAGCGCCCGGTGAATAAGGAAATTACTATTACTATACTTGTTACAACTGTAAGTATAAGGATAACATGAACAGGTTTTAGTTTCTTTGCTTGTTTTTTATACATCATTATTCTATGGTAATTAACGATTTACGATAACGATCGAGAATAGTATACATAAAAGATGTTTCAGAAATACCATAAAAATCATCGTAAAAAGATACTATTTCTTTTTCTATATCAACCTTACTGAAGATTTCCGGGTGTAAATCCCTTGAAAGCCATTGTAAACCCAGGATCCATCGGGTATCAGGTTGGGCCCAGTTATGAAAATCTGCCGGGAATGATTTTATTTGATTGTTTTGATAGGCGGTTAAATCCTGCCAAAGAGGTGAACTTTTTATTTCTTCCATAAATAGATTGGTTGGTGTTTTATAGCTTATAATATAAATTCTATCTGGATTCCATTGGGAAATTTGCTCAAAACTAATTTTCTGCCAATTATTAGAACCTGCAGCTCCTATCCAAACTGGATTTGCACCAGCTTCTTCTACCATATATGTTTGTATCCATGATTCCGGCGGAACCTGAAAAGAGGTTATCCCGTCTGTTATTGTTGTGTATAGTAAAAGAACATTCTCTCTTTGCATCTCTTTAAGGGAGGAAAGACTCTCTCTTATAAGCGTAAGTCTGGTAGAATAAGCCAGTCTGATTTCATCTGCACGACTTTTTTGATTGAGAAGTTTTCCAAGTTCCTGAATTTCATGTAAATAATCATCAACGTTCTCCAAATACACAGAAAATACCGGATATCCTAAATTATCCAATGTTTCACCCAATGAGGAGTAATTACGATCTTTAATAATTACCAAATCTGGTTTAAGTCCAGCAATTTCTTCAGCACTTACCGTATGTGGGAGACGTTCTGTAAGAGGAAGATCAGGTAATAAAAGAGCATAAAAGTCTCCCAAACCTTGATTAGTTAATCCTATTGCTGAAATTTGTGATCTATAATCCTGAAACAGGGTTAGCGCATCAGCTGCAATCATTGTTGCTTTTCCAGCAATAATAATTGATCCAGGTTTTTCTGTTAGAGATACAATTCTTCCCAAAGAATCTACTGCCTGATACATTGGTTTATTTTCAGATTCGTCTGCTTCCAGGATGCCCAGTGTTTGTGTGTTACTTTTTGCAGAATTTACATTTTCATTAGTTTCAGCTGATGAGCATGAGGAAATTAGCATTACAGATACTAGTAGAAAAATTCCGGATATGAAGTACAGGGTATGCAATGAATGTTTTTTCATTTTGTTTTCCTTTCTAATAATAATTTTTTTAGTACATTACCATTATGTATGCAATAATACAATGGTAAGTTTGAAATACGCTAAAAATACTAATTAACATTGAAAAAACAGATAATAACTTGTAGGCTTAGATGAATTCATATATCGTGAATTGATAAAACAGAATTTGTTGAACGATATATACCATTATATTCTATAGTCTTATAAATAGAATAAGCGAACACTACATGAAATAAGGAATAGTTGTAATGAATGCTAATCTCAAAATTGATTTGCAAACGCTTAAACAAGCACATAAAAAAATTGCTGTGACAACTGAATCAGAACGGAATAAAGTCCTTGAAGCACTAACTCTTAAACTGATTGAAAGAAAAGCAGAGATATTTGCAGCTAATCAACGGGATATTGAAAAGGCAGAAAAAAAGTTAATTTCGAAACCACTCATAAAAAGACTCTATTTTAATGAAGAAAAGCTCACATCGGTAGTTGATGGGATAAAACAAATTATTTTGCTGCCTGATCCTAAGGGTAGAGTACTTGAGGCCAGGGAACTGGACGAAGGGTTAATCCTGAAACGTGAAAGCTGCTCAATTGGTGTTATTGGTATGATTTTTGAATCCCGTCCGGATGCTCTGATACAAATTGCCGCCCTGTGCCTTAAAAGTGCAAATTGTATTGTTTTAAAAGGCGGGTCAGAGGCAGCTGAGACAAATAGAAAATTGGCAGAGATAATAAGTGATGTATCTGATGAGTTCACTTTTGCCACGGTTGGATCCAAGTGGATTTATCTATTGGAAACCCGTGAGCAGGTAAAGGAGATGCTGGAACTTGATGAATTTATTGATCTGCTTATTCCACGTGGCTCAAATGAATTTGTTAAATATATTATGAGTAATACTACAATTCCTGTGTTGGGACATGCTGAGGGAATATGCCATAGTTATGTTCACTTTGATGCAGATATTGAAAAATCAGTTAGGGTGATTGTTGATTCAAAATGTCAGTATCCGGCTGTATGTAATGCTCTGGAGACACTTTTAGTTCACAGTGATATAGCTGCTAAATTTTTACCAGAACTTATGACTGCACTTAAACATGAAGGAGTTGAAGTTCGCGGTGATGAAGAGAGCAGGGCGTTGATACATTGTAAACCAGCTGTTGAGTTGGATTGGAAAACTGAATATCTGGATCTGATTCTCTCTATTAAGATCGTTGACTCAATTGATGCCGCCATTTTGCATATTCATACCTATGGATCAGGTCATACTGATTCAATCCTTACTGAATCGATTCAAACAGCGGAATATTTTATGAATACTGTCGATTCTGCAGATGTTTTATGGAACTGCAGTACAAGATTTGCAGATGGGTATCGTTATGGATTAGGTGCGGAGGTGGGTATTAGTACCCTGAAAATACATGCGCGCGGTCCTGTGGGACTCGATGGTTTGATGAGCTATAAGTGGAAAATATATGGAAATGGACAAATTGTGGCCGATTATACAGGAGAAGGAAGTCGCCAGTTTACACACAAAAATTTGGCACAGGAGTAGCGTGTGCACCGTAATACTGAATTAATAAAAAGGGTAATAATAAAAATAGGTACGAATCTCCTTAGCAAAGAATCCGGAATCAATATTGATTTTCTTAAAGATATTACAGCTCAGATTTATTCTCTCCAGAAAATGGGATTTCAGGTTTTGTTGGTTAGCTCAGGTGCTATAGGGTTGGGAGCAGGAGAACTTGGAATAACAGAGAGGGTTCAGTCAATACCGATGCGGCAGGCTTGTGCATCAATTGGACAACCTATCTTGATGCAGTATTATCGTGAATTATTTCAGGATATGGGAATTATTATTTCACAAATTCTTTTAACAAGAGAAGTCCTGAATAATAGAATGAGTTTTATTAACTTGAAAAATGCGGTAGAAACTTTGTTGGAATTGGGGACTGTTCCGATTTTTAATGAAAATGACAGTGTCTCTACTGCAGAAATTGGTACTGCATTTGGAGACAATGATACTTTAAGTGCACTTATTGCAAGTAAAACAGATTCAGATTTATTAATTATTCTTACTGATATAGATGGTTTATATGATAAAGATCCTGCCAAGAATAGTGGTGCCGTCCGCATCCCTTATATTGAAGATATTGATGATGAAGTAAAATCATGGGCAGGTACAGTGTCAGGGAGTACCTTTTCAACGGGGGGAATGAAAACAAAATTGACTGCTGCAGAAATAGCAGCAAGTGCCGGATGTGCAAGTATTATTGCAGATGGTAGAGAAAGTAATATTTTGGTACGACTTCTTCAAGGTGAGCCTTTAGGTACTTATTTTGCTCCAAAGGATAAGATTCCTCAAAGAATCCGCTGGATTATGCATACACAACCATCAGGAACGATTTTTATTGACGAAGGAGCAGTTGATGCTTTAAGAAATAAAAAAAGCTTACTGCCGGTTGGAGTAATCCGTGTAGAGGGTGTTTTTGAACGCGGAACGGTTGTGATGATTAATAATGTTGCAAAAGCTGTTACATCTTGTAATAGTGAAGAGATAAGAAGAATTGTAGGCTATCATAGCAGTGATGTTCGGGATAAAATCGGCAGTGCAAGAAGGGCATTAATAGCCAGACCTGAAGATATTGTATTTTTATAGTAACAGGACAAACAAAAAAGTTATGAGAGAAATATATACCGTAAGATTAGCCCAAAACTACCAGAACCCGCAAATTGGTGAGATCACTATAGCTATGCTGCATCGAAAAGGGAAATTTGGTATTGAGTATTCACTCGAAAAATTGATTCCTTACAGGCTTTTTGAATGTCTGTATATTATTGAAGAGTCTGAAGTAGAGGGTGAGGGTAGTATAGAATATCTCATAAAAACTTATCCATGGATAAAGTTCTTAGTGTTTTCCGGAGCACCGACTCCCGGAATGAAAATAAATGCTGCTTCCAGAGAATTAACGACTAACTATTTTTGTTTGTTTTGGGATGACATGGAAATCTCCTCAGGAATGGAACCTCAGCTCATCAAGTGGCTGAATATGCATAAAACAGTATGTGCTTCACCTCTTTTATATAGCTCTCAGGAGCTGATCCCAACAATAAATGTCCCTGCATTTGATGATTCAGAGTTTGTGACTCTTTCATTTCTTCCCTTTATGGATATGACAGAAAACTTTTTTCCCACCGATTTTTGTGGAATCTATAATCGTGTGTCTTTTCAAAGATTACGTGGATTCAATGAAGATTTTACTCTGCCGTACTGGCAGCTTGCTGATTTTGGTGTAAGAAACTGGTTAAGTGAGAACAGGATTCTCAGCTGTAATGGATTTTCCTGTACATATAATTCTGCAGCTCCATATCTCGATATAACTGCTGGAAAAGAGTATGAAATGTTTCAGAAACGTAATGCAAGTTTCCGTTTTAATTCTCATGATAAGTTTGTTTTTAAAAAAAGTTTTGCTTTCAGAAAATTACTAAGCAGAATAGAGAAGAGTGAAATTAAGGAACTGCATCATTGGGCAAAAAAAGATTTATTTACAATAATTGAAAATTGGGAACCACCTGCTGAGGAAATTCAATAATGTTTATAAATCACACCTGTAATCAAAAGAATTCTTTTGTAGTTAAGGCAGTAATCATTATTCTTAATCTAAACATGCTATTAATATCAACACTCACAGCAGGCTCTTTTTTTATGCAGCCAACGGGTGCAATTATTATTGATGCCGGACATGGAGGTGATGATCCAGGTGCCGTTTCAGAAATATCAAGTGATGGTATACAGACTGTTTATTATGAGAAAGATATTAATTTAGCCATTGCCAATAGAGTTGCTGCTATTTTAGCAGAGCAGTTTCCTGAAATACTTATTGTTAAGACACGAAGCGATGATTCCAGTATCTCTCTTTGGGAGAGAGCTCAGTATGCAAATACTCTTGAAATTGCAGTGGGAACCAGTAAGATTTTTATCTCTATACATGCAAATACTGCACCTGGTATCAATGCCTTTGGGTTTGAGGTATGGAAGCTTTATCCTTACATAACTCATGATTTTTATTCATCTGAAATTAATGAGTCCTCCATTTTAAAATTCGTTGATATAACAAATAATTCATTAAATAGAGAATTGGATAAAGCTGATTCCTTTTTAGCTGAAAGTATCCAGACAGCTCTTGCTAATGGGATAGGTGAGGATACCCGAAACAGGGGTATAAAAGAGTCAGCATTTTATGTACTAAAACAGACATATATGCCTTCAGCTCTCATTGAAACGGGTTTTATGTCATTTGAAGATGAATTGGTTAGTCTTATTGATCCTGCCTATCAAAATTTGATAGCAACTTCAATTGTAGAAGGCATCAATCTGTATATTGAGAAAACGGTAAACTAAATCCAACAGAGCCATACTTATTACTCTTTTCTATACCTAAACTTGTTTATCAGGGAGTTTTTAATCTCTTTTAAACCAGGAGATAAGGAGACTTTATATACATGTGGATTAATTAAACGTTTATAAGACTTGTGAAGCGTTTTTAGTTCGATTTGAACATTCTTTTGGATAGCTTCAAGTGTGGGACTTTTAGCAATTCTTTTCCCATTTTTAATTTTAAGCTCTAACAGAGGTTTTATTTCTGTATATTCATCAGAATGAAGAATGAAGACATCAGTATCACTAAAAGGATGAAGAAATGTATAACTTTCCCCTGTGACTATAGGCTCACCATCAAGAGTAATAAGATCAGCCAGTGCATTACCTTCAGAGCCATAAAAACGATATACCTGCTTAATACCAGGGTCAGTAGTTTTAATTGAAGTGTTTGAAACTTTCATGGTAGGTTCAAAAGAACCATTGGCATCCATTTTTGCAGCTAATTTATACACTCCATTCATTGATGACTGTTTACCACCTGTAACCAGATGGGTTCCAATTCCCCAAACATCAATTGGTGCACCGTCAGAGACTAAAAGGTTAATTATTTCTTCATTTAAATCGTTTGAAACAATTATCTTTGTATCTTGAAGTCCGGCCTGGTCTAAACGATCACGTACGTTTCTGCTTAGATAACTTAGATCACCGCTATCAATTCTAACCCCGATTGCTTTTCCCTTTGCTTTCATCTCTTTCCCAACAATGATAGCATTCTCAATTCCAGAACCCAGAGTGTCATATGTATCTATAAGCAAGCTGCAGGTATCAGGATAAATATCGGCATACACACGAAATGATTCAAGTTCTGATTCAAATGCCATTACCCAGGAATGTGCCATTGTCCCGTTTACCGGTATACCAAAGTTTTTCCCTGCAAGTGTGTTTGATGTAGCAAAAGCTCCTCCTATAAAAGCAGCTCTTGATGCTGAAAGAGCACCATCTATTCCCTGAGCTCTTCGAAGACCAAATTCAAGTACCTTTCCGTATTTAGAAGCATGATATACGTGAGACATTTTTGTAGCAATCAAAGTTTGAAAATTAATAGTGTTCAGTAGGATGCTCTCAATTAATTGAGCCTCAATTAAACTGCTGTGCACACGGATCAGCGGTTCACCAGGAAAAATAACGGTACCTTCATCCATAGAATAGATGCTGCCGATAAATTTGAAAGTGCTGAGATATTTAAGAAATTCATCCTTAAACATATCGGTAGATTTTAGATATGCAATATCCTCCTGAGAAAAATGGAAATTTTCAATAATATCAATTAGATCATTTAAACCACAGAAAACTGCAAAACCACCATTAAATGGTTGAGATCTGTAAAACATGTCAAAAACAACAGCTGGATTCTTTTTTTCAAGAAAGCACCCCTGTGACATGGTAAGTTCATAAAAATCAGTAAGTAACGCTGAGCTTCTCATTTTTTACATCCCGAACATCTGTTCCTGATAATTAGTTTTTTGCTGCTTGAATAGTCTCAAACCCTGTATAAGGTATAAGGTTTTTCGGTATTCGTACAGACCCATCTTCTTGTTGGAAATTCTCAAGTATAGCAATTAAAGATCTGGAGATTGCTATTGCTGTACCATTAAGCATATGAACAAATTGTATTTTTCCGTTAGATCTATATCGTGATCCCAATCTTCTTGCCTGGTAATCAGTACAGTTGGAAGCACTGGTAATCTCTCCCCAGTCACCTGAATCCCCTCTGCCGGGCATCCATGCTTCAATATCATATTTACGGTAAGCAGGAGCCCCTAAATCGCCTGTACAGGTATCAACAACGCGATAAGGTATCTCAAGACCCTGGAATATTTCTTCTTCAACGGAAAGAAGTTCTTCATGGATACGTTCAGACTCTTCGGGTAGAGCATATACAAACATTTCAATTTTAGTAAATTGATGAACTCTGTAAAGACCTTTGGAATATTGACCGGAGGCCCCTGCTTCTCTTCTAAAACAATGAGAAAGCCCGGCAAGCTTGATCGGGAGTTCTTCAGCATCAAAAATTTTACCTGCATAATAACCACCAAGAGTTATTTCTGCAGTACCAACAAGGCATGTTCCTGTATCTTCAATTGTATAGATATTACTTTCAGATCCCCTTGGATTAAATCCAATACCCTCAACAACGGTCTCTTTGGCAATATCAGGAGTAATGGTTAGAGTAAATCCATGTTTTCGTAAAATATCCATTGTATAGCGCTGTAAAGCAAGATCCAGAATAACCGCATCGTTTTTAAGATAATAAAACTTTGTCCCTGAAACTTGTGCTGCTGTCTCAAAATCTATTAGATCCAGAGCTGTTCCAAGTTCAACATGGTCTTTCGCCTTAAAATTAAAAATGGGAATGTCTCCACTTCTTTTCAATTCCAGATTATCTTTATCCTCTTTACCTATAGGAGCAGATGGATGTGCATAATTAGGGATTTGTGCTGCTGATTTGTAATAATCTTTCTCTGTGAGAGTGAGAGTATGATCGATATTCCCAATAGCTTCTTTTAGTCGCTTGCCTTCCTGGATAAGTAAACTTCTCTCTTCCTGAGACAATTTACCTTTCATCTTTTTTGCATTTTCATTTCTTTGCATCCTCAAGTCTTCATTTTCCTGTATAAGGGATGCTCGTTTATCCTGTAGTAAGAGAATCTCTTCAAGATCTACCTGCATATTGCGTACTGTTATATTGTTTTGAATCTCTTCTTTTCTTTGTCTTAGTTCTTTCAGGTCTATCATATAAGTTCCTTTACCACGAATTTAGTTTTTTTCAAGATCCTTTGCTCTCTGAGAAGATGCAGTAACTGCATTCATAACTGCAGCATTCATTCCGCCGTTTTCAAGTGCAGCAATTCCTTCAATTGTTGTTCCGGCTGCTGATGTAACTGTGGTTATTAGCTCTTGTGGACTGCTGCCGGATTCAACCATAAGTTCAATAGCCCCTGAGAATGTTTGGGATGCTATTGCTAAGGATTGAGCATATGGAATGCCTTCTTTAGTACCTCCGAGTGCTACGGCATGGAGAAACTGATAGAAAAATGCAATCGCTGAACCAGATATCCCAATAAATGCAGGAAACAGCTTTTCAGAGAGAGGAAACAGAGTTCCGCAGGTTAACGCCAGACTGTTTGCTTCCTGTACAAATAGTTCATTTGCTTCCGGTGAGGAGGCAATAGCAGTAACTGCTTTTGAAACTGAAGCAGCAATATTTGGCATAAATCTTATAATCTGGTTTGTGTTCAATCCTTTGGCAAGCGAATTTATTGAAACTCCTGCTGCAATAGATATGTACGAATGGTTTTCTTTTATTTTAGCTAATAATGGGTAGATTTGAGGAAGGATTTGTGGTTTAACAGCAAGAATTGTTATTTCTGTCTGCATTATGAGAGATTCTAATGAGGTTTCAGCCTTTGCTTTAAGTTCAGATGCCAATTGAGAACTTCTAGCTGTGTCAGTATCATAAAGGAAGAGCTCGAGATCATCTAAAGAGAGAGAAAATGCTCTTGCCATAGAAGATCCCATATTTCCGCATCCAATGAACCCTATTTTTCTCATCCTTTCTCTCCTCCTTAATAATTTGTATACTAATTATTTTAGTGTGTATATGCAACCTTTTCTTCTTATAAATTATCAGGCCAGGATAGGTGATGAAGTTCTCCAAGTCGATTTAAACCCGAAAATTGATGTTGTCGACAATATTCATATGCGGCGATTGCTGCTGTGTTTGCAAGGTTTAGAGAACGGGCATCATCAACCATCGGAATTCTTACTGTATTAGTATGATATTTTATCAGCAATTCCTCTGGAATTCCTTGTGATTCTTTGCCAAACAGTAAGTAGGTTGTTTCTGGGTATTTTCTTTCAGTATAGAGACTTTTTGCCTTTGTTGTAAACATGAAAACAGATTCATCATCAACTTTCAACAAAAAATCATCAATAGAATCGTATAAAAAAACTTCTAATTTGTCCCAATAATCAAGACCTGCACGTTTTAGATATTTATCATGTAATAAAAAGCCAAGAGGTCGGATTAAATGAAGAGAGGCATTCAATGCAGCACAAGTTCGAGCAATGTTCCCTGTGTTTTGTGGGATTTCTGGTTCCAGGAGTACAATATGTAATGACATATAACTATTTTACTTTTTTTTTACTTTTTTATCAATTTGCTGTTTTAGAGTAGAAGCCTTTATCAAGTGCATACCTGACGCTTTCATTGATTGGATCGCCTTTTCCAGATCATTTTTACGTCCGTATGTTGTTTCAAACAACTCAGGCTGCATTGGTGTATCACGATTTTCAATTGAACCTATACCAACACCAACAAGCCGAAGCGGTTTTTTATTCCAGCGAAGTGAAAAAAGATCCCATACAGAGCTAAAAAGTTGTTCTGCCGATAAAAGAGGCTGTTCATATGTTTTTTGTGATGAAACACTACTAAAATCTGCATATTTTATTTTAATATATGCAGTTTTCCCTATTATTCCTTCTGTTAAAGTTCTAAAAAAAACCTGATGGCTAAGATCAAATAAAATTTGTCTAATGATCATACCATCCGACTCATCCGTTTGCAGAGTTGTTTCATTACTGATTGAACGACTTTTAGGTGTGTCCGAAAAAATACCCGGATCAATTCCCCGACAGGCATTATAGTAATAACTTCCTGCTGAAGTACCGAATAACTTACATAAAGTATCCCTGTCAAACGTTCTTAGCTGTTTAACTGATGAGATTCCCTTATCAGCAAGAGATTCTGAAGCTTTTTTCCCAATTCCCCAGATTTCTCTGATTTTACACGAATCTAAAAAGAGTATCTCATGTCCGGAAAAAATTTGAAGGAGTCCATTTGGTTTACAGTGTGCTGAGGCCATTTTTGCAATAAATTTTGAAGGTCCAATACCAATAGAAATTGTTAATCCGGTTTTTTCCAGAACTTTCTGTTTTAATTTGATTGCTACTGATTTGGGATCCCCTAATAGTAATTCAGTACCAGTCATATCAAGGAACCCCTCATCTATGGAAATCTGCTGTATGGATGGTGAAAATTCACGCAAAATTTCCATAATGAAACGACTCATTTCAAGATACCTTGACATACGGACTGGAAGAAATGAACCTTCAGGACATAACTTTCTTGCTTGAAAGATAGGCATTGCTGAATGCACACCATATGTTCGTGCTTCATATGAGCATGCAGAGACAACACCTCTGGTTGAGGTTCCCCCAACTATTACCGGTTTACCTTTTAGTTGAGGATTATCAATCTGTTCAATAGATGCATAGAAAGCATCCATATCAACATGAAAGAAACAAGGAACTGCCACATTATCTCCATAGTTATCTGCCAGTTTAATTCTGATTCTCTTTAAATTCTTCCATAGCAAATTTAATGAGTTTTTTCATAAGAGTTCTCCATGACAGCCCACCGTTTTCAATTAGTTTTATAAACATACTGCTTTCCGTAAAGCCGGGGAGGGTATTTATCTCATTTAAATATAATTTATTATTTTTAGATTCATAAAGCATATCTATTCTTGCAAATCCTTTGCATAAAAGAGATGTAAAAGCTAAATGTGCAAGCTCTTTTGCCTCTGTAATTAGAGCATGAGGCAGAAAGGCAGGTACTTGTATTTTAGTCGTATCACGATTAGATGAATACTTAGCTTCAAATGTATAAAACTGCTGATCGGTAATTATTTCACCAGGTTCTGATATATAAAAATCTTTATTCCTGCCTAAGACACTGAATTCAAGTTCCCGACCGATTACTGCCTGTTCTATAAGAATCCTATTTGATGCTTTAGCTGCTAAAACTATAGCTTTGTGAATATCTTTTGGGTGTAAAACTTTGGAAACCCCTATAGACGATCCGGAATTTTCCGGTTTTATAAAAATCGGGTATGTTAGTTTATTTTCAATATCAGCAACTAATTTTGAAAAATATGTACTTTTTTCAAAGTTAACTGGTTCCTTACTGAAATTGAAATTATACGCATAATCATTTACTACCAGGTAGGGGACAACGGGTAAATTTGATCTCTCCCAATAAAGTTTAGCGGTATATTTAGAAAAACCAAGGCAGGAGCTGAAAAAATTACAACCTATATAGGGTATAGGTAAAAAATCAAATAATCCTTGAAGACGCCCGTCCTCACCAAAGTTACCGTGAATAATAGGAAAAATGATATCAATTGAGAGTTTTGCTCCATTACAAAAAAATCCTTTACCAGGATGTAACGCAACAGAATTAGTTTCATTTTCCTGTATAGCTATAAATTCTGAAGAAGTCTTTTTATCATAGCGAATAACCGGTTCCTGCAAGTACATACAATTATTTAGTGTTACACCAACGCAGGTAACGGTATATTCTATGTCAGTAAGAGCCTTGTATATTGAGGCGGCAGAAATACAAGAGATTTCATGCTCAGCAGATTTCCCTCCAAAAATTAGGAGAATATGTTCATTCATTATTAATCATCTCCTTGAGTCTTAATAAGTTCAAGTATTACTTTTTCTTCATCCCAGGGATAAAAAACCCCTTTCTTCTCAATAGAAGTCTCATGTCCTTTGCCTAAACAAAAAATTATATCATCTGTTTTTGCAAACTGAAGTGCTGTTTTTATAGCCTTTCTGCGCTCTGGTTGTAGTATTATGGTTCCTGGGTAATTTGCAGGGATTCCTGATCTGATATCATGAAGTATATTCAATGAATCTTCTTCTCTTGGATCTTCATCTGTTAAAATTATAATAGTACAATATTGCGAAGCAATACGACCCAGATGCTCTCTTTTTGAAGTATCACGGCATCCTGCACTCCCAAAGACTGCAAGAAAATTTCTTTTAGGATATATACCAAGAACATTATTGAAAATTGTATGAAAGGCATGTCCTGTATGAGCAAAATCCACCATAATTGTTGCCGCACCCTCACGTTCAAGTATATTGAATCTTCCCGGTATTGGTTCAATTTTTTCAAAAACTTTATCATGTAATAATGAGCTTTTATCACTTAGCAAAAACAGAGTAATGAGAGCCGGTGCAAAATTACTGATTTGTACAGGGAACAGAAAAGGAGTTTTAATTTTATATTTGGTATTACCCGAGTGAACTATTATCGAAACACCAGTTTTTTCAATTTTTGAAATCGACAGAATATAAGATGCATCATTTGGTAATACAGAGCCTTCTTCAAGAATTCTCCATGTATGAATCTTGGACCTGTCTTTAATAATAGTATGAACATTATTAACCCAATCTGCCTCATGCGGAATAATTGCTATACCACTTTTTTTACTTAGCTGGCGAAATAAGTTCATTTTTGCTTCAATGTAAGAACTTCTGGTTTTATGAAAATCCAGATGATCAGATGTAATATTAGTACAAATGCCCAACGTGAAATACACATCAGCCAATCTCTGTAAATCATTTGAAAGCCCATGAGAACTGGCTTCAACAACAGCAAACTCACATCCGTTATTAACAGAATCATGAAGAAATTTATGCACTTCAATAGCATCCGGTGTTGTTATATGCATTAAATTGCGCACTTTCCCCGTTCCATTGTCCTGCCAAACAGAACTCAGAAGAGAAGTATCTCTATTTGCCAATGTAAGTAGTTGATAAATGTAATCACAGGTACTGGTTTTCCCGTCAGTACCCGTAATACCAATAACTTTTATTGCCTTGGAAGGGTTGTTGTAATAGGCAGAACTTATTTTTGATATGGATTCATAAACAGAGCCGGTTTGTATATACGTAACTCCTTCCAGATATTGACTTAACGACTCTGAATAAATAATTACCAGAGCTCCGTTAGCAATAGCTGAATTAATATACGCATGTCCATCATAATGAATACCATGAATTGCAAAGAAGATATAACCATGAGAACAATTGCGGGAGTCATGAGTAAGCCCGGTAATTTCTACATCCAGAGAACCAGTGATTTGACAATCTGTGATATTTTTGACAAGACTTTTTAAGTTAGTGCAGCAATCCATACTGTATGGTATCAAAAGCACAGGATTTGTACCATAAAAAAATGCCGGGATACATGATTTGTTAATCATGCATTACCCGGCATTATAAAAAAGAACATTAAAAAAAACGTTTATTTATTTGTTGAGCCCTCTTTTGTATACAAGTAGTCAAAGTACTCCATCTCTGTCGAAAGTATTTTATCCAATGGTGCTATAACTTTTTTATACGATTCCAGTGTTCTCCAGAATTCAAAAAAGGTAGGATCTGCTGAATAGGAGTCTGCATAAATTTTGGTAGCTTCTGCATCTGCAGTACCCTTAATCTGTTCTGAGGTTGCATACGCTTCAGATAAAATAGTTTTTTTATCATTCTCCTGCTTGCCCAACCACTCAGCTTTTTTACCTTCACCATAGGATCGATACGCTTCCGCTATCTGGTTTCTCTCTTTAATCATTCTGTCATACACACTCTCAGTGAGGTCATCTGAGTATCTTATTTGACGTACCAAGATATCCAGAAGTTCAATACCATACTCTTCAATTGTTATTCCTGAAGCTAATTTAAACATCTCTTCCGAGAGTTTTTCTCTTCCTTTTGTAATAGCTTCAGATTGGGTTTTAATTTGGGTGAGGTTTTTCAACTGGTCTGAATCCTCAATATTTTCTGCCTGAAGCTGCTCTGTTATAATCATTTCATTAATTCTATTTGAATTTCTGACAGCCTCACTGAGAAAATTTTCAGCAATTATAGTTCGGACTGTTGAATCAACAATATCATCAAGCCGTGCATAGCCCTGATCAATAGTATTTACCGCTTCATAAAATTTTAACGGATCAATGATTTTCCATCTTGCTGTAGTGTCTACCCAAATAAACTGATTCTCTTTCGTTGGAATCCTTTGTGAATCACCATCCCAGGAGAGAACTTTTTTAGAATATTTTACAACGTTATCAACAAAAGGAACTTTAAATTTCAAGCCAGCTTCTGTCTGTGTATTCACTATAGCACCAAAACGGGTAATTACAGCCTGTTCGCCTTCGTTCAATAAATAGAAGGGTCCCAATATGAATAAGATGATAACAAGTACAACTATTATTATTAATGTAGTTATAAGTTTTTTCATTAGTTTATACCTCCACCTGATGTAACCTGAACTCCCTGTGTACCTATACTCTTAATCGGGAGGAAATTCTCAAGGTTTTTGTCAATGATTGTTACAT
>JABMQR010000041.1 GCA_013202335.1 Bacteroidota bacterium | reverse complement strand
GTTTACATTTTGCAGATGTTAAAAAGTTGATGGAGGTACTCCAGAAACTAATTAAAGCAGGAAATACTGTCCTGATGATAGAACATAATTTGGATGTTATTAAAACAGCTGATTATATCATTGATTTAGGTCCTGAAGGGGGTGATAAAGGAGGGGAAGTCATTGTTACCGGGACTCCGGAACAGGCGGCTGATTGCACCAGGTCTTATACCGGGCAATATTTGAAAAGTATCCTGAGTTAATATGAGAAATTTTTTTATTATAACACTTCTTTATATACTCATTTTCGGATCACTGGTTGCTGAGGATCTTTCTGAAACATTACAGAACAATAATCTCAGCCCGCTTGAATTGAGAGGATATGAACTTGATATTGCGGCAGCGACAGAAAGCAGCCTTCTGGCATGGATTCAACGATTAGGTTTACCAGAATCTGATACTGCAGAGAATATGCAAAAGCTTCTCTATTCATATTACGGCATTGAAGAACCAGAAATTAAAACCGAAATTACCCAAACTGATTCAGTTACAATTGTTTCAGCTGATAATTTATCTCTCACCCATTCTTATGGAAGTATTGTGTTGTTATCAGGAAATGTAATTGTTGAGCTCACTGAAACACAAACCGGAGATCTATACACTATTGATGCACAGCAAATAGTTCTTAATAACAGTACAAATATTATAACAGCCTCTGGCTCAGTACATTTTATTAAAATAAAAAGAGAAACTGGTGAGAAATTAGAGAGCTTTAACTGCAGCAAGTTTTCGTTATCTGTTAAAAGCTGGGACGGTATTATCAGTAACGTAGCAACTTCAAGCAATAGAGGAAACAGTAGTGGGGAAGATCTTACCTTCTCTTTAACCGGTGATTCAGTGTATAAAAGTAGTAAAGGGGTATTGATATTAGATAATGGAATAATAAGTTCTGATTATGAAGATCCTCATATTAGTATCCATGCAGACACTATCAGCATTCTTAGTGAAGGGGACTGGTTTGCGGATCAGGCTTTTCTCTATTTGGGTCGCGTACCTGTTTTTTATCTTCCATTTTTCTTTTATCCAGGAGTAGATTTCTTCTTTAATCCCTCTTTCGGGTTCTCTGCTGATAGAGGTATGTTTGTAAATACTACGACAATGATTTTTGGGACACTCAATGAATCAGAAGCTGCAGCTACAAGTTTTACAACTTTTTTACAGGTAGAAGAGCAAACAAAAAGTATTGTAAATGGTATTCAGGGAACAATTCTTGATATGTATTCCCAGAATAGCGAAATACTGGATTGGGCAAATGAAACAGAGTCGTATTTTGCTGTTAATTTTGATGTATACGAACAGGTTGGTGTTGCTTTAGGTGTAGATGCAAAATTACATGATTTTTCCTTTTTACAGAATTTTAATATAAAAACACTGATTGCAATTAATCCGGACTCAAGTAATCCGATATTTCGTTTTCTTATTGAACCGGATATTAAAATTGACACTTCAGGATTTTTGTTTAGTATTTCACTTCCGTTTTATTCTGATGAACAGGTATCGGAAGACTATATGCAAAGAAAAACTCAATTTGAACTTGGAGATTTAACTGGAATCGCACAATTCCCCTCGTCATCTTCTGATGTTGACAGCTTTATCTGGAAACTTAAAGGATCAATAAATCCTGATTTTTCTGTTTTAATACCTATAGTCGAGAAATTTGAATTATCAAACGTTTCTTCCCAGGTTGAGTGGGATTTAACTCAACCATATACGTATGAAATTTCATCTATTGGACTACTTACTCATAGTGCGAAAATATCCGGGAAATTGTTAACCGGTACATTAACAAAGGATAGTGAACTCATAAATAATGAGAATTCTTCAACTTTAGGTGTTAATTCGGGTTCCTATGAACCTATAGTATCAGGGTTATCTGGAGATCTGTTTACGCTAAAACATAATAAAGAGATTGTGACTCAGAGTTCAGATATGTTGATTGATTTACCAGGAATTAAAAATCCGCTAATTTTACCTGATAAAGCAATACCTGTTTTAGCTAATAATGAAATAATAATTGATGAATATTTTCAATATCAGTTATCTTATAGTATTAAGGATTCAGGAAATATTGATATTATTTTTGAGAATGGGGATCCTCAGTATCAAAAGATTGTAAATAGACTTGATACTAATTTTTTATTTACCGGTACTTTTTTCGATAATATACTATCAATTAGGAATGTCGTTAAACCCTCGGGTTATATTCAGCAGCATAATAAAATTTCAGATAGTATACTCAACTGGAGTTCATTTATTGATCAGGACAGAGAAAGAACAAAGTTTGTATTAAATAATGAGCTTACAGCTGGAATTCCTGTATATGGTATATCCTATATATTAAAAACCCGTTTATTCACTTATGAATATGACTATGTAGATACAGATTATAGTCTCTCAACATTCGTATGGAATGAAGACAATGTGCTTCAGCATAGCCTATCTGCTTCAATACCAATTTCAGTACTTTCCAGTACACTTACTGTTTCCATGACACTTCCACCTGACAATCTTGGACTCAATCCAAGATTTGAAACAAAAATTGGTGATATATCAGCCTCCTTTTACACTTCATTTGCTGAAGACAATTTGGGTATTTGGCAGTATGATCCACTAACTTTTCGGTTTTCCTATTCATCAAGAAACAATCCATTTTCAGGATCTCTAGTAGCTGGATATGATTACTCGACTCTCTCTTTGCCTCAAAATATATTTATTCCATTAACTCTTCAACCTAACATTTCATATAGTTTTACAGATACAATCAGATTAAGCCAAAAACTTTTCTTTGATTTTGGCGGGAATACTCTGGAACAGGGAATAAGCAGGGTTGATATTGGAAGAACCTATGCAGAATTACTTTTTCTTTTTGATGAGACAGCCGCAGGTGGGAGTGGTGAAATTATTCCTGCAATAATTAAGGTATTTTCAGATCAAACTTTAACAGAACTCTCTTTCTGGAAAAACAGAATCGTTTTGTCAACAGATATTATTTCAAATTGGAATTATAACTTTCAGAATCCAGGTGATAACCTTTTGTCGGTAAGTTTTAAATTAAATTTAAGAATTGAGGAATTTCTTGATATCAGTATTGTTTCAAAATCAAGAAACAGTGCTACCCACCATTATTTTGATGGAAGTAGTGACTATGACAACATTTTAGTTGATCTACTAAAATCATTTAACTTCTTTAATATTGATGATAGATATGCTTCAAATTTCAACTTGAGTGAAATAGAGATGCACATAACTCATTATATGAAAGATTGGAATCTTAATTTTGATTATTCTGGTGAGATAGCGTTGAATGAAGATAATGAATATGAATGGAGTCCTTTGGCATCAATATATATTTCATGGAAGGCAGTGCCGGAAATTGACATATCTGCCTCAATAGAGCATGATACTATCACTGGGATACAGTAGATTGAGTCAATCTTGATTATTAATGAGAAATGATTGTATCTGTATAGGAGCAATAGTGACTGTAGTTTTTGAGGATTCAGATGTTTTAAAAAAAATCTGCGGACCAAATGATGAAAATATAAAAGAACTTAGTGAAGGGTTACGTATCAAAATTTTCCTAAAAGGAAATACAATTACAATTGAGCATGATACCGATATAGAATTAACTTCATCATTTTCCAGAATAATTGATATTTTAAAGGAATTGGCTAAACAGGAGAGGGAGATAGATCCCCTGCAGGTACGGCTTCTTATTCAGGCACAGAAGGAATCTGAAGAATTTATCTCATCTGATCCAAAAAATATCCACATACAAGCCGGGAGTAAATCTATATACCCTAAAAGCAGGAATCAGTTAACTTATATAGAGGCAATGTTCTCTAAGCAGTTAGTTATTGGGATTGGTCCGGCTGGTACTGGTAAGACATTTCTTGCCATAGCAAAAGCTGTTCATGATTTAAGTCAAAACAAAAGAAAAAAACTAATTCTTACACGACCTGTGGTTGAAGCCGGGGAAAATCTTGGCTTTTTGCCGGGAGATCTGTCACAAAAAATCAGTCCTTATTTACGACCGCTTTATGATGCCCTGGAAACTATGATACCAATGCACACAATCAGAAAAATGGAAGAAAATGGAGTAATTGAAGTTGCCCCTCTGGCTTATATGCGTGGGAGAAGCTTACAAAATGCATTCATTATTCTTGATGAAGCTCAGAACACTACCAGAGAACAAATGCAAATGTTTTTAACCAGAATTGGTGAGAATTCAGAAGCAGTAATTACTGGTGATATTACTCAAATTGATTTACCTTCTGCAGGAAAATCAGGACTTGTTCACGCAGCAAGAATCCTGCATAGTATAGATGACATTGCTTTTATAACATTTAAGTCGAAGGATGTTATCAGAAGCAGACTGGTCAGAAAAATAGTGGATGCATATGAAAAAGATATTTAAATTAAAGCCTAAAAAATTAAGTTTTCGCGATAAAATTATTGTCTCATTACTTGTTATGATTCTCATTGCCGCAGGTTTTATTATTCCTTTAATTCTATCTCAAAGATTAGAAGGACAGCTTCAGCAGCAGGCTCTTGGTTTTACAGAGGGAGAAATTGCTGATAAAAATGTAATTGCAAAAACAAAAATCCAATATATTGATTATGAGGCGACAGAAGAGGCGAGACTGGCTGCAGTTCAAAATGTTAAACCGCAGTTTACACTTTTTCTTGAGGAAACTCTCAAAATTCTATCTTTTTTTAGTGATTTAAGAGCCTCTCTTTTAGCTAATGATTTTGAGAAAATTCCAGACGCTGTTCTAAGCCTGTTTTCAGCAGCAGTTATTGATTTATATGCTATTAATTCAAATTTTCAAACACTTGCTGTTCAGGATCAAATCAGGCTGTTAAATATTGCAGAAAAAAAACTTAAATCAATTTTAGAGGATGGTGTATTTTCGGAAATCGAGCTTCGGGAAGCTAAGTCTTTTGAGGTAACCGAAGTAGAAGTAAAGATCATTAATGATGAATATAATAGAGAATTAGTTCGTATCGAAAAGATAGATTCCCTCGTTGATGATTCAGAGATTCAGGAATTATTAGCAATTTGGACCATTGATGGAGTAGGTGATGAAATAATCCTCAGAAAAGCCGCTGCAGAACTTATCAAACCATTTATTGAACCAAATATGCTATATGATAAATTAGGGACTTTGCAAGCAATATCTTTTGCTAATAACTCAATAGAACCCATTATAAGCACTATCGATACTGGCGAATATATAATAATAAAAGATTATATTGTAACACAGGAAGCAATTGAGAAATTACAGGTTCTCCAACGAAATGAGTTGGAACAAACACCCTGGGAAAAAATAGGTGATATTATATTTTCAGCAGTTTTGGCTATAATAATGTTGTATATTCTTATTCATTTTCTTCCTTCTAACTATCGCTACAGACAATTTCTTTTTATTACTCTTTCAGGTATCATCTTATATTTTCTTCTTTTTACGGGAATTACAAGTATTCTCTTTTCACGAAATATTTCATTTTTTGCTTTTTTTATTCCAATAGCATTTACTACTATGATGCTGACCGTTGTTGCCGGAAAACAAACTGGTTATTTAGTCTCTGCATATATAGCATTGCTCACTTTTCTTATACCACATGGAAACTTCAGTTCTTTTATATTTCTACTCTCACTTGGTATAACTGGAACGGTTATTATAACCCGGGCAAAAAAACGAATAGATATGATAAAATCATTCATTTATCTTGTTGCTTCAGGACTCATTTTACTTATTATAATTGGACTGTTAGGCGATTACAGTTTTGAAAAATTTTATACATATTCTATTATTATTGCATTAAATGCACTTACTTCAAGTATCCTTTTCGTTATGCTTCTGCCTGTTATAGAAAATGTTTTTAATTTACCTACTGATTTCAGACTTTTAGAACTAACCACAATGAATACTAAAATTCTAAAAAGAATGGCTGTTGTCGCAAGGGGTACATATAGTCATTCTGTAGCGGTAGCTGATCTTGCTGAATCTGCATGCGAAGCAATTGGAGCGAATAGTCTCCTTGCAAGAGTGGGAGCTTACTATCATGATATTGGGAAAATCGATCAGCCTGAATATTTCATTGAAAACCAAACAGGTGATAATAAGCATGATGAATTAAAACCTAGTTTATCAGCAGCCGTTATAAAGTCTCATGTTAAAGTAGGTATAGAGAAGGCGAAAGAAATTGGACTCCCACAGGAAGTTATTGATATTCTCGCACAACATCATGGCAGTGACTTGATAAGTTATTTTTATATTGAAGCTATGAATAAAAATGATAAAAATTCCAAAATTTCTCCTGAAGATTTTTCTTACAATGGAAAACTTCCGATGACCAGAGAGGCGGCTGTAGTTATGCTTGCTGACAGTGTTGATGCTGCATCAAGAACCATTAAACAACCGACAACTCCTAAAATTGAAAAACTGGTTTGGAAAATTATCATGGATAAAATTAATAATAAACAACTGATGAATTGTCATCTTTCTCTTTCTGAACTTGAAGAGATAAAAAAGAGATTTATCGTAATACTATCAGGCAGATATCATACGAGAATTGAATATCCCGAATTGCCCGAAGGAAAAAAAGCTTGAATATTGTAGACATTGTCGTTGAGGAAGAGACCGGTCTTGAGAACCCTCCTAAAGAATTCTCTTTGAAATTTGTTAATTTAGTATTAGATTATCTTGATATTAAGGATAAAGAAATTTCAATAGTTTTTACCGGAGATGATTCTATCTCTAAATTAAACAAATTTTACCGGGATAAAGATGAATCTACAGATGTTCTCTCGTTTTGTCAAAATGATGAAACAGATGAATTCTCAAAAGTTACTCAGTCAAATAGTCTTGGCGATATAATAATATCTCTTGACACATTGAAAAGAAACACTAAATATTTTAAAGTTACGTTCGAAGAAGAACTAAACAGGCTTCTCATACATGGTATATTGCATTTATCCGGTATGGACCATTTAACAAATAACAGTGATGAAGAAATGCTTTTACTTCAGGAAAAAATATTAAAAGAGTTAAAGCTGGATTTTAAAGGTTAATTTAATGGAGTAGATTTTTTGAAACAGAATATTTTTACTAAAATATTTCCTTTTTTAGGTAAAAAGCCCTTACCTGAAGAAATATCTGAAAAACAGGATATGATAAAGGGAATTGAAGAACTTTCTGAGACAACAGTAAAAGAGGTTATGGTCCCTAGAATCGATGTAGAATTTGTCTCAATTGATGATGCATCTGCTTCACTTTTAATTTCAATATCAGAATTAGGATTTTCACGATATCCTGTCTATAAAGATACGATAGACAATGTAATCGGTATTCTTTATGTAAAAGATATTTTAACAAATTCTGAAACTTTGCCTGATTTTTCTGTTAAGAATATAATCAGAAAACCTTTTTTTGTACCGGACAGTAAAAAACTGGATGATCTCCTTAAAGAATTTAAGAGAAGAAAGGTTCACATCGCGGTGGCAATTGATGAATATGGTGGAGTTTCCGGTATTATTTGTATGGAAGATATTCTTGAGGTGATTGTCGGGGATATTCAGGATGAATTTGATGACGAAAAAGAAGATTTTGTTAAGTTGGGAAATGGAATATATCTTTGTGAGGCAAGGGCACAAATAGACGAAATAAATGAAACTCTGGGGATTGAATTACCTGATAATGATTTTGAAACACTTGGTGGATTTGTTTTCGAATTGTTTGGCAGAATCCCTGAAACTCTTGAAAAAATATCTTTCAAAACAAACAGCAGTAACATCGATTTTATAGTTCAGGATATAGAAGGACACAAAATAAATACAATCAAAATAGTCATTAGAAACAATTGATCTCTACATTGACATTGATGCTTGTATTTCATATATTTGTGTCGTCATAATTAAATATTTTTGGAGGATACTTTTCATGAAAATTGCTATAAACGGGTTCGGACGGATTGGAAGAAATGCATTTAAGGTTGCTTTTGAGCGTGACAATATCGAGGTTGTTGCAGTAAACGATTTAACTAATCCTAAAACTTTAGCTCATTTGTTAAAATATGATTCAACATATGGTGTGTATAATAAGGAAGTAACAGTTACTGATACTGCAATTGTTGTCGATGGGAAAGAGATTAAGATTCTGGCTGAGAGAAATCCTGCAAATCTTCCCTGGAAAGAGATGGGAATTGATATTGTTATTGAATCAACGGGTGTCTTCAGTACAGCTGATGGTCCAAGAGGTGGATATAAAGATCATATAAAAGCCGGTGCAAAAAAAGTTATACTTACAGTACCTGCTAAAGATCAAATTGATCAGACTATTGTTATGGGTGTAAATGACGGTGAAATTGATAAATCAAAAACTGCTTTCTCTAATGCTTCCTGTACAACAAACTGTCTTGCTCCTGTTGCCAAAGTTCTGAATGATTCATTTGGACTGGTTAAAGGACTTATGACAACTATACATGCTTATACAAATGATCAGGTTATTTTAGACTTTCCTCATTCAGATCTGCGTAGAGCACGAGCAGCAGCCTTATCAATTATTCCTACAACAACAGGTGCTGCAAAAGCCGTTGGAATTGTTATCCCTGAGTTGAATGGGAAACTTAATGGAATGGCAATGCGTGTACCTACACCTACCGGCTCAATTGTAGATTTAACTTTTGAAGTAGAGAAGGATTGTTCTGTAGAAGAAATGAATGCAGCAATTAAAGCTGCTGCTGATGGACCTATGAAAGGGATTCTTGAGTATACTGAAGATCCGATTGTATCAATTGATATTAAAGGAAACTCACACTCATCTGTATTTGATTCACTTTGTACAATGAAAATGGGTGATAAATTCTTTAAAATATGTTCATGGTATGATAACGAAATGGGTTATTCTACCAGAGTAATAGATTTAGCTGAGAAACTGCTTTAATATCTGTACATTTAATAAGAACTCACAAGGATTTATAAATATGAATTTAAGAACGGTAAAGGACCTTGATTTACAAGGTAAAAAAGTCCTTATACGTGTTGATTTTAACGTCCCCCTCAAAGAGGGGGTCGTTACTGATACTACCCGTATTGAGAGAGCATTACCCACTATTCGTTATATTCTAAAACAGGAAGGAACTTCACTTATTGTGATGACTCATTTGGGTCGTCCAAAAGGTAAAAAAGATAGTAAATTTAGTCTGGCACCTGTAGCAGCAAAATTTTCCGAATTGATTGGAAAGGATGTGCTTATGGCCCCGGATTGTATAGGTCCGGATGTAAAAAAACTTGCTGAAGAATTAAAAGCCGGGCAGATTCTTCTTCTTGAGAATGTACGTTTTCATAATGAAGAAACTGCTAATGACTCAAATTTTTCTCAGGAATTAGCATCTCTTGGAGATGTATATATTAATGATGCATTTGGAACAGCACACCGTGCTCATGCTTCAACAGAGGGAATTACCAGATTTTTACCTTCTGCTGCTGGTCTTTTAATTGAAAAAGAGGCAACTTTTTTTGCACCTCTTCTTGAAAATCCTGATAAACCATTTGTTGCAGTTATCGGCGGAGCAAAAGTATCATCGAAAATAGGTGTACTTGAATCACTCCTAAAAACTTGTGATACTCTGGTAATTGGTGGAGGAATGTCTTTTACTTTTCTTACTGTATTAGGAAAAACTATTGGCAACTCACTGTTTGAGGAAGATTACCTGGAAACAGCTAAAAATCTTCTTGAAAAAGCTAAAGCAAGCGGTGTAGAGATTATTCTACCACTTGATCATATTGCAGCAAATAAATTTTCCGAAGATGCTGAGGCGATCTTAATAGATGATATGAATATACCTGATGGTATGCTTGGACTGGATATTGGACCAAAGACACTTAAAAAAATTGGCAGCACTTTAGCAAAAGCATCAACAATAATATGGAATGGTCCTATGGGTGTGTTTGAATTTGAGAAATTTTCAAAAGGAACTATTGCAGTTGCTGAAATGGTAGCATCCAGCAAAGGTACTACAGTTGTTGGCGGGGGAGATTCTGTTGCAGCTGTTAATAAATTTGGTTTTGCCGAGCGGATAGATCACGTATCTACTGGCGGCGGAGCATCTTTAGAATTTCTTGAAGGTAAAATATTACCAGGATTAGCGGCATTACAAAAATAGGAGCTTAATAATGAGAAAAACATATATTGCAGGAAATTGGAAAATGAATATGACTGCCTTAGAAGGAAGAGCGTTTGCTGGTGAACTGGCAGCAGGTGATTTAGACGAAAATGTAAAAATTTTAGTTGCACCGCCATTTACCACTTTACAGGCTGTATCAGATGTAGTTAAAGATTCAAATATCCTTCTTGGTGCCCAGAATATGTCAGACAGTGAATCAGGTGCTCATACCGGTGAGGTGTCACCGTCTATGCTTAAGGAAATTGGTGTAGATGTAGTAATTATTGGTCACTCTGAAAGACGAATTATTTACAAAGAAGATAATAGTTTTATTAGTAGAAAAGTAAAACTTGCATTGAAGCATGGTTTTGAGGTAATACTTTGTGTTGGGGAAACACTTGAAGAACGAGAATCGGGTAATGTAGAAGATGTAGTACGTACTCAGTTAACAGGCGGACTTCAGGATATATCCTCTAAAGAGCTGCAGTCTATAACTATTGCTTATGAACCTGTATGGGCGATAGGGACCGGAAAAACAGCTACTCCGGAAGATGCTGATGGTGTACATGCATTTATTCGTAATGAAATTGAAAAAATGTATGATAATCAGGCAGCAGATGCTATTATTATTCAATATGGCGGTTCTGTTAAGGCTGAGAATGTAAAAGCACTAATGGCTAAAACCAATATAGATGGAGCCTTAGTAGGTGGTGCTTCATTAAAATTTGATACTTTTTCCCCCATTGTTAATTATAATAATTAGTAATTTGTGGGGGTTTTTTACAAAATACAATAAATCGGAGTAACTGTATGGGTGTATTTGGGATTATATTATTAGTACTTTTTGTTATTGTCTGTAT